>NZ_JBJLSI010000035.1:0-52973 GCF_050871945.1 Kineococcus deserti
ACACCAGGCCGAACTTCAACCCAGCCCCGATCAGGCCTTCCGGTGCCACCCGTCGGACGCGGATCACCCAACCTGAGCGGTTCTGGTTTTCCGCCCCGTCGGGGCGACATGAAGAACAGTACGCGGCCTCCGGCAGAGGAGGCAAATCCGCGTCACCCTCACGACCGATCCCGTTGCGCTGCAACAAGATCGACCCTTCTGAAGGGCTTCTGCCGCCCCTCTGCCCGTGGCGGCGTCGTCGGTCGATCGACACCCGGGCAGTTGGCGCGGCAGCCGCACCCGCTCCGACGGCTGGAACTTCCACCCGTCCACCTGCCGAGCTGCTCGAACGGCGTCTCGGAGCGGGTGGCTGGGCGACGGCCGCCGCATGGACCAGGGCGCGGAGGCACCCTGGTCCCACGGCAACCGCTCGAAGCGGAGGACGTAGGTGGCGACGCCCTGCACTGCGCCTGTCGGCACGGTGGTCGCTCGTAGCGACTATTTTTGGAGCCCGGGGCATGTAACCAGGGCGCCGCCGAGGGGTACAACGCCCTGACCGCCGAGACATTCCCACCGCCGGCGACCGATGTCGGCGAGCACGACGATCGCCCGGCGGGCAGTCGTCCGCGCTCACCTCGACCTCCTCCACCGCGAGCGCCCGACGTCGAGCCGGCGCCGCGTTCCCGGGCGACCCGGCCATCGCAGACGCGGTCGCCACCGCGCGCCTGGGGACAGGCAGCTGGTCGGCTGCCTCGAGACGGCTCAAGGTCTGCCGCACCCCCGCCGACACAGAGTGGTCCGAGCAGGCGCCGAAGCCCGTCCCCCGAGGAGCGTTGTGCCCATTCCCGCTGCACCCAGCCGCAGCACCGCAGCGGCACGCCACCACGTGCGCATCCTCGGGCGCGCGGACGGGCCGGTGCTGGTCCTCGTGCACGGTTTCGGTACCGACCAGCACGCCTGGGACCAGTTGCTGCCGGCCTTCCTGCCCACGCACCGCGTCGTGCTGCTGGACCAGGCCGGCGCCGGCGGCTTCGACACGTCGGCCTACGACCGACAGAGGTACTCCACGCTCGACGGGTACGTCGCCGACCTCGTGGAGGTGTGCGAGGAGCTGGACCTGCGCGACGTCGTCGTCGTGGGTCACAGCGTGAGCTCGATGATCGCCGCCCGCGCCGCGCTGCGGGCGCCCGAGCGGTTCGCGCGGATCGTGATGATCGCGCCGTCCGCGCGCTACCTCGACGACCCCGCCACGGGGTACGACGGCGGCTTCTCCGCCGAGGACATCGAGGAGCTGCTGGACTCCCTGTCCCGCAACTACCTGTCGTGGACCGCGAGCGTCGGCCCGATGATCATGGGGAACCCCGACCGGCCCGAGCTCGGGGACGAGCTGACGGCCTCGTTGCGCGAGCTGCACCCCGGCTCCGCCCGCGACTTCGCCCGGGCGACGTTCCTCACCGACTCGCGCGACCTGCTGCCGCAGCTGACGACCCCGACCCTCGTCCTGCAGTGCCGCGACGACGCCCTGGCCTGCGACAGCGCCGTCCGCGAGGTCGCCACCCGGCTGCCGCACGCCACGTTGGTGCCGCTGGACGCCTCCGGCCACGCCCCTCACCTCAGCGCCCCCGCGGAGACGGCGCGGGCGATCCTCACCCACCTCACCGGCCAACCGTGAGCGACCCCTTCGAGGCGCTGTTCCAGCAGGCCCCGTGCGGGTACCTGACGACGGCCGACGACGGCCGCATCACCCGTGTCAACGACACGTTCCTCGCCTGGTCGGGGCACCGGCGCGAGGGCCTGCTGGGATCGGCGTTCGGGCGGTTGCTGCCGGTCGGTGACCGGATCCTGTGGTCCGCCCACAGCGTGCCCCAGCTCGGCACCACCGGCACCGTCAGCGAGGTCGTCGTCGAGATCGTCGGCGCCGACCGCGCGCGCCGGCCCGCGCTGGTCACCGCCACCCGCGTTCCCGCCCGCGAGGGTGCTGAGGCGGAGGTGCGCCTCATCGTGTTCAGCGCCCCCGAGCGGCGGGCGCACGAACGGGAACTGAGCACCGCCCTGCAGCGGATCGAGGAGGCCGACAACCGCCGGGCCGACGTGGAGGCCGAGGCGCGGCGGCGTGCGCTGCTGGATCCGCTGACGGGGTTGCCGAACCGGGCGGGGCTGTCGCGGCACCTGGAGTCCGCCGTCGAGGCTGAGCCGCTGGGCGTGCTCGTCGTGGACCTCGACCACTTCGCCGTCGTCAACGAGAGCCTGGGTGCCGAGGCCGGCGACGACCTGCTGCTGACGGCGGCCGAACGGCTCGGCGCCGCGGTGCGCGACGGTGCTGTCGTGGCGCGCACGTCCGCGAACGAGTTCGTCGTGGTGGACCGCTGCGCCGACCTCGAGGCGGCCAGGACGCTGGCCGAGCGGCTGCTGGCGGAACTCACCGCCCCCGTGGTGCTCGCGGGGCTGGAGGTCGTGACGTCGGCGAGCATCGGCGCCGCGCTCGCCTCCCCCGGCGCGGCCGACCGCGCGCTGCGTGACGCGGGCGCGGCGATGCACCGGGCCAAGGCCCGCGGCCGCCGACGTGTGGAGGTCCACGACCCGACGCGCACCAGCGTCACCGCCGACCGCCTGCGCCTGCTCGGCGAACTACGCCGCGGGATCGCTGAGGGTCAGCTGCGGCTGCTGTACCAACCGCAGATCCAGCTGGACGACGGGCGGCTGCGCGGCGTGGAGGCGCTCGTGCGCTGGCAGCACCCGGTGCGCGGACTGCTGTCGCCCGCGGAGTTCATCGACATCGCCGAGCAGTCCGGCCTGGTGCACGAGCTCGGTGCGTGGGTGCTGGACGCCGCCGTGCAGCAGGCGGCCCAGTGGGCGCGGGACCCGTCGTGCGCGACGGTCGACGTCTCGGTGAACCTGTCGACGCGCCAGCTCACCGACCCGGGTCTCGTGGACCTGGTGACGCAGACGCTGTCCCGGCACCGGTTGCCCGCGCACCTGCTCGTGCTGGAGGTCACCGAGACCGCGCTGGTTGCCGACCCCGACGCGGCCGCGGCCACGCTGACGGCGCTGAAGGACCTCGGGGTGGGCATCTCCGTCGACGACTTCGGCACGGGGTACGCGAGCCTGACGTACCTGCAGCGCTTTCCCGTGGACGAGCTGAAGATCGACCGCTCGTTCGTCACCGGGCTCGGCGCCTCCGACGGGGACACCGGGATCGTGCGGGCGTGCGTGCAGTTGGCGCACGCCGTCGGGATCCGCGCGGTGGCCGAGGGTGTGGAGACCGAGGAGCAGCGGGAGTTGCTCGCGGGGATGGGGTGCGAGGTGGGGCAGGGGTACCTGTTCTCGCGGCCGGTGGGGGCGGACGTGGTCCAGGGATGGACTCCGTCCGCCGCGTGATCCCTCCGACCGGGCCTCGGTGACCAGTTCCCGTCGGGCAGGTCTCGGGCCGCGTCCCGCCTCGGATTCCACCGTGCGCTGACGAGGCACGGCGTGCGACCAGCACGATCGAGGACGACCCCGACCGCGCTGGCCGGGTTCACCGGCACAGGGCGTCGTCGATGAGCTGCGTCGCGAGGTCCCCGGCCGGCGACTGGACGCCCGGCTGCGGCACCGGGGAGTCGGTGTTGAAGGAGACGACGACGCTGCGCCGCCCGTCCGGGGTGACGCCGTTGCGGGTCATGAACCCCTGGATGTCCCCGCCGTGCGCCCACATGCCGCCGCAGGACGTCGGGACCCACATGATGCCCAGGCCGTAGCGGGCGCCGGGCCAGTTGCTGCGGAACTCCTCGCTGGCCGGGACGGTCGCGGTCATGTCCACCCACTGCGCCGGGCGCAGCACCCGGCCGCTGACGAGGGCCTGGAGGAACTCGTTCACGTCGTCGGTGGTGCTGATGATCGCCCCGGCCGCGCCCGCCCACGACGGGTTCAGCTCGGTGGCGTCGATCGCCTCGCCGTAGCGGGGGTCCTCGGGGGTGGCGCCCTCGCCGGGGAACCGCTCGTAGCCGACGGCGTGCGGGCCGGGGATCTCGGAGGAACTCCCCGGCAGGGTGGTGTGCCGCAGTCCGAGGGGGCGCACGATCCGCTCCCGCACCTCGTGTTCCCAGGTGTTCCCGGTGACCTGCTCGATGACCATCCCGGCGAGGACGTAGTTGGTGTTGGAGTAGTTCCAGCTCGTGCCCGGCGCGAACGTCGGGGCCTGCGTCATGGCCAGCGCGACCGCCTCCTCCTGGGTGAGGTCGTCGAAGCGGTGCTGCAGGAAACCTTCCTCGCTGAACAGCTGCGGCATCACGGCCAGGTACTCCGGCAAGCCGCTGGTGTGCTGCAGCAGCTGGCGGATCGTGATGAGGTTCCCGTCGTTGCCGTTGCCCTGCACCACTCCGGGCAGGTGCTGCTCGACGGTGTCCTCCAGCGACAGGCGGCCCTCGCCGACGAGCTGCAGCAACGTCACGGCGACGAACGGCTTGGTGACGCTGGCGATGCGGAACCGCGCGTTCCACGGGACGGGGGTCTGCGCGGCGACGTTCCCGTAACCGGCACGGACGGTCACGTCGCGGTGGCCGGCACGGTCCAGTTCGGCCAGGACACCGGGAGTTCCCTGCGCCAGCAGCGCGTCGGCGTCCTGCTGCAGCACCTGCTGCAGGTGTGCGTCGTGGTGGCGCGGTGGCGTCGCGACGGCGGTGGCGGGCAGCGCCGTCGCCAGGGTCGCGCAAGCCGCGGCCGCCGCGGCCGCGGTGCGCCGGGTCCGGCGGGGGCGGGTGTTCGGTCCGGAAGTCGTTCGCGTCGTCATGGCCAGGACGCTAGGGAGGTCCACCGTCCCGGGGCGTCCCCCGCGGTGGGCAACCTCACCTACCCCCGCGGAGGTACAGCCGGTGGTCCCGTCGGCCGATGGTGGCGGGCGCAGGCGGCGTGCCAGGCTCGCGAGCGTGCGCAGACTGCCCGGTCCGTCCCTGGTCGACCCGGCGCTCGCGGCGCTGTTGACGCTGCTCACCCTGGGTCCGCTGGTGCGCGCCGGGGAACCGCTGCCGGGGCTCGTGCTCGCCACACTCACCGCCGCGCCGATCGCGGTGCGTCAGCGGGTGCCGGTCGTGACGGCGGTGCTGGTGCTGGCGGCGGTCACGGCGCACCAGCTGGTCCTCGGTGCCTTCCCCGGCAGCGGTCTCGGCATGGTCGTGGCGATGTTCACCGTCGCCACCCTGCGGTCCCGGCGTACTGCGGCCGCGGTGTTCGCCGCGGCGGTGGTGGTGGTGTGGCTCGGTGGGGCCAGCGGCGCCGACCCTGTCCCCAGCTGGTTCGACCTGGCCCAGGCCGTCCTGGTCCTGGCGGGGGCGTGGGCGCTCGGGGAGAGCACCCGCCGCTGGGCGCAGCGCACCGAGGCGCTGGCCGCGGAGTCCGCCCGCGCGGTGGCCGCCGAACGCCGCCGCATCGCCCGCGAACTGCACGATGTGGTCGGTCACCACCTGTCGGTGACCGCCTTGCAGGCCGGTGTCGCCGGGTACGTGTTCGACGACGACCCCGCCACCGCGAAGACCGCGCTCGCGACCGTCGAGGACACCACCCGGGAGGCGCTGGCGGAGATGCGCCGACTGCTGGAGGTGCTGCGCGCCGACGACGACCCCGACGCCGACTACCTGCCCCAGCCGGGTCTGGCCGCGCTGCCGGACCTGGCCGAACGCGCCCGCTCGGCCGGTGTCGCGGTCGACGTGCGGACCGACGGCACCTTCGACGACCTCAGCGCCGGCCAGGACCTGTGCGCGTACCGGGTCGTGCAGGAGTCCCTGACGAACGTCATCAAGCACACCGCGACCGCGCCGCACGCCGTGCACGCGCAGGTGCTGGTGGAACGCCGCGACGGCACCCTGCACGTCGACGTCCACGACGACGGCCCCGCGGTTCTGGGACCGGTGCGAGAGGGGCACGGTCTGCGCGGGATGCGTGAACGTGCCGCCCTCTACGGCGGCACCCTCACCGCCGGTCCGCGGGACGGGCGGGGTTTCGCCGTGCAGCTGCGGCTGCCGGTGCGGGGCGAGCAGTGAGCGTGCGCGTCCTCGTCGCCGACGACCAGACGCTCGTGCGCGCCGGTCTCGTCGCGCTGCTGCGCGCCGCCCCCGGCACGGAGGTCGCGGGCGAGGCCGCCGACGGACAGCAGGCCGTCGAGCTGACCGCCGCAGTCCGGCCCGACGTGGTGCTCATGGACATCCGGATGCCGGTGCTCGACGGGATCGCCGCGACCCGGCAGATCCTGGCCGCCGAGCGTGGCGGCGGCGAGGAGCCGCCCAAGGTCCTCGTGCTGACGACGTTCGACCTCGACGAGCACGTCTACGCCGCCCTGCGCGCCGGCGCCGCCGGGTTCCTGCTCAAGGAGACCCCGCCGGCGCGGATCATCGCCGCCGTCGAGGCCGTCGCCGCCGGGGACGTGCTGCTCACCCCCCGCATCACCCACCGCCTCGTCGACGCGTTCCGCCCGCAACGGATCAGCGGTTCCGCCGCCGTGGACGCGCTCACCGCCCGCGAGCGCGAGGTGCTCGTCCTCGTGGGGAAAGGATTGAGCAACGCGCAGATCGCGGAGCGGTTCGTCCTCAGCGAGGCGACGGTGAAGACGCACGTGAAGCGGGTGATGGGGAAGCTGGAACTGGCCAGCCGGGCGCAGGCGGTGGTGCTGGCGTACGAGAGCGGATTGGTGGTGCCGGGGAGCGGTGGGGATGCCGGACAGGTGTCCTGAGCGTTCAGCTTCCGGGTGTTCCCCTTTGTGCGACAGGGGTAGTCGCGTCCTGCAGCCATTCCTCTAACTCGCCTTTATATTCCGCGACTGCGCCAGCAACGACCGCAACAGTCACCACGGGAGGTCATGTTCCACCGCGTGGACGAACTCCCCCTCGTCCGCCCTTACTGAGGCCCAGTCGTGATCTAGGATTAGCTCCATCTATTGAGGATCCTCGCCCAGTTCAACTCATCCGTCGATAGTTCCAACGCGGATGCAAGAACATGGGCGCCCATTCGGGGCGGGATCGCATTTCCGATCTGTTGAGCAACGTCTCGCCCACGCCAGGGGAAGTCCAGCGGGAAGGTCTGCAGCTTTCCAGCTTCCTGCAAGCTGAACCGATCGGTCTCCGTTCGCCCTTCGACAACCAAGAGATTCCGCCTGACCTTTCCGGTCACTGTCGCGGAAGGTTGATCGGACGTCCTGCGCCCTCGAGCCTTCGGATCGCCCCCCGTGCCGTAGTTCGAGACGACCGTGAATGGAGCGCGAAGCGGAAGCGCATCCCTCATCGACTGCCAGGGCAGCAGGGAAGCATCACCATCCCCTCTGGCGACTCCTGTCACAAATCGACGATGAGTAGGGGCGGGCAACTTTGCCTGCGACGAGAGTCGTGCGACGAGGATCGCTCGGCGACGAGTCTGGGGAACACCGAACTCTTCAGAGCGCAGCACGCCAAGGTCGCAGTTGTATCCGATTCCTTCCAGAACTTCGGCATACGCCGCCCAGACCGGAAGAACAGCTGGCACCTGCTCCAGGACCACGGCTTCGAAAGGCCGCTCGGCCTTGCGCGCATCCAGAATCCAACGCAGAGGTTCCAGGACCAGTCCGGTGCGCTCGTCGGAGAGCTCACCGAGGGTTCTACGGACGTCGTCCCCGACCGACATCCGCTTGACGAGCGACAGGACTTGCTCAAGATTTCGGCGCCCCGCCCCGTGACCCGCGACCGTGAAGGTCTGACACGGGGGGCCGCCCGCCAGAACGTTCGCCCCGGCGAACTCCCCGGGCCCGTGATCGCGCACGTCCCCAGCTAGGGTCTTGAGGCCGGCGGCGGCCCTCGTGGCGCACGCGTTCGCGTCCCATTCGATCCCGCGAACCGGGACGCCCAGCCAACGCGCCGCGACGTCGAGCCCGCCAGGACCCGCGAATAGGTCGACAATGCTCCAGGGACTCCCATCAGGAGCGAGGGCGGGCGACTCGGTCATGCAGGGATGTTACCCAGCGAAGCCGACAACCTGGTGGACTACGACACCGCCAGAGCCGTGGCAACGGCCCGGCCGAGCGCAGCCGCGAGGGGCGGCGGCATGGCCTCCGCCACCTGCCGGTACTGAGCCGTCTTCCGACCCGCGATGCGCCAGGTGGTTGGGACCCCTTGGAGGAGCGCCACCTGAGGTACGGTCAAGCGCACCTGTCCCGGACGTCCCTCCGCGGGGTCCCATCGGAAGTCCGGCCCGGGGACGTCATCCGCCACCGTCCCACCATCAATACCGAGGTCCGCCCAGGCGCGCTTGCTGCCGCTAGGGCCTAGGTCGGCACCACCGCGATCCCAGGATCCGCCGACGATCGTGGGGGCGAGACGATCGGCGACCTCCGCCCAGCGGTCCACGCCGCTCCAGCCGCCCGCGGTCATGGACTCCCTCAGTACGGCTGCCACCGTGGGCGCCGCAGACATGTCAGCGCTCGGCTGCACGAACTCCTCCATCCGTCGCCTCTCCATGGCGACGAGCACCCCATGCGGTCGGTGTTGCGGTACACCGAACTCGGCCGCGTTGACGACGAACCACTCGTGGTCGAATCCCGCCTCGTAGAGGCGGCCACCGATTGCGCGCCGGACGTCGGCGTAGGCCTCCGAGTCCGCCAGCGCCGGGACGTTGTCAATGAGCAGGGCACGTCCACGCAGGTTCAGGAACACGGTGACCGCCGCGTCGATCAAGGCAAACTCTTCCTCGTCCCCACGAGGGCGACTGGCAGTTGCGGCCGAGCGCACACGAGGCAGTCCGGCAGAGACGAGGTCCACACCCGCGAGGTCGGGGTACGCCTCCGTTCTGAACTCCAGAAGGTCCAGCTCTTCGACATCCCAGCTAGGGCGATTAATACGCAACGTCTCGCAGGCAACCGCCCGGTTGTCGAGCAGAAGAAGCGGCTTGAACCCGACTGACTCGAGCCCTTGGGCCAGTCCCCCGGCCCCGGCGCAGAGGTCGACGAAGGTCAGAGCTCGACCATCCCCACCGTCAAGTCGAGCCGAGGGACTGGGCGGGGAAGACTCCCGGGCGGGAGCCACCTGCCGGACGGAGACGCCACTTGATGAAGAACGGTTCTCAGGCGTCTCCTTCAGGGATCCTGGCGTGAGGAGCGTCTCGGCTTCGGCTCGAATCGCGCGGAGTTGGTCGTCGATCTGCTCCTCGGACAGGGACGAGAAGTCGATGAACGCCATCCGTCGGATAAGGATCGGTGCGAGCCGACGGAGCTGACTCCCGTCCCCACCGCCGGTTGGACCGTCCTCAGCAATCTCCAGCCGCGCCAGCGCCCTGGCCAGGTGAGGCAGACCCCCGATGCTCCGGCGCTCGGTGAGCTGGTTCAGAGCTCGCTCGCTCAAGCTGTTGAGGAGTGTGAAATCAGCGCGCTCCCCTAAACCTGCGTCCGCGAAGGTGAGTGCCTGCCACCACAACCTGGCGAACATGTGACGAGTGCGGTCGGAGGAGACCCATCGTTCCGAATTCCTGCTTTCTGCCCAACGCCATCGGACGAGGTCGGGCGCTGCCACCAGACCGAGGAAGTTCCATACCTCGTTGTTGGCTGCCTCGACGGTGTTCACCCGGACACGACGGTGCACGACCTCCGCCGCCGCTCTGTCGAAGGCGATCCGACTTCGATCGTCCGTTCCCACATCCGGGTAGCCGAGGTCGGCTGCCACACTCCTGAGCTCGCCGACCAGGTCGCGGACCTGCTGGTCGGTTGCCCGAATACCGCCGGTCGCGGCATAGGTGCGGCGTGGATGCTCGACAGAAGCCAGGGCCGCGAGCTGCACGACATCCATGTGCCGTCGTTCTGTATAGAGCGCCTGGGCTGCCGTTCGGGACAACCGGGGCCAGAGTTGGTTCACGTCAGTCGCCGTCCGAATCCGATGCCTCGGGCGCCCGAGACGATTGCCGCCTTGAGCGCCATCGAGTCCACGTCAGGGCCTGTCCACCGATCCGCATCGGGAAGAACGCGCACGGTGAGGATGCGAGCGCTGAACCCAGCGGAGTCCTCCTCGCAGTCTGCGAGCTCGGGCCAACGGGAAAGGGCCCACCTCACGACCTCCTCCACGACGCCTTCGATCATCGAGTCGCTCACCGCGGTCTGTGCCTCGGAAGACTTGGACGTGGAGACGGCCGAGACGAGTGTGGAGTCCGCGGAGTTGATGAGCAGCAAGAACGACCCCATCGCCGCCACGTCGGGCGAAGAAGGCAGCTCCAGGAACCAGCTCGCACCGGGATCACGTCCGATCGCACGAAAGTCGACGATCTCGGTGGGGAAGGCCGAACCGTGCCCGGTCAGGCGCACGGACGTCTCGTCCGCCCATAGGACGCTGCCCGCCCATCGCGGCTCCCCTGCTCGTGCGTGCATCCGACTACGACCAAGGACGATCTTGCGGCCGAGTACAATCGTCGAGCCGGCGCGGTCGGAAGAGATGTCCAGTTCGAGAAGTCCCCTGCCGTCCCGCAGCTCGGACGTCACGGTCGTGACGAGCTGACTGTCCCGAGCGATCCAGCCGAACGACCAGAGGAGCGGAGTCCCGTCCCCGAGGCCGACGCCGGCGCGCAGCTTGTGCTCATCGACCTCGACGGCGCTGCGCAGTCGCAGCACCGTTCGGTAGTCCCACTCCTCGATCCAGGATTCCAGCTGTGCCCACTCCCCGGTGTACCTCTCCCACGGTGCTGCGCTCACCACCCCATCCGGCGGCACCATGTACGGCTGGACCCGCTTCACTCGTCCACCTCTACGGTCTCAAGATCGACCCGGACGACGGTGTCGGCCGGCGGGACGACGAGGAGCTCCCACACTCGAGGACTCGAACGGCCCAGAAGGATTAGGTTTCCGAGGACGGTCTCCTCGGACTCGCCCGACGTCCACGACTCGACGATGGGGAGGGGAAGCCCGTCGTCGCGCGGCTCGGAGCCGTTCCCGGGGCCCAGCACGACGCTCGGTCGAGCGACGACAGCACGGTCCTCGGCCCAGTCTGGGAACTCGACAAGACCGCGCACGAGCGCTCGCCCCTGCCTAACAACCAGCTCCGGACCCTCCAGGAACCTTGGTCCTTTCAAGCGCGGTCTCGTCCCGCTTGTCGGCCCGGACGTCTCGATCGGTTCTGCGGCACCTCCGTCAGCCGCCAACAATCCGGACAGGCGCGTCGCCAGCCCGGCGAGCGGTACGTCGCCCACCGGCCTGGTCGGTCGCGAACTCAACACACGACTGCGAAGCTCATCGCGGATGAACGAGTTGGCCAGACGTACTACTCCCAACGCTGTACCACTCAGCCCGTTGGTCACCCAGCTGTCGTGCGTCGGCGGCTCGGCCTCTGCGAAGTACGGGTCCGCTTCACCCGAAGCTTTGAACACGGCCCCGTATTGGATCATCTCGTCGCTGGCCGATTCACCCTCGAGGTAGTCGACGACGAGGTCTGCCTGGCGCATGCGGGCGCAATGGTGAGCCGCGCCTTCAAAGGGTGCGGCCGCCGCGACGAGAGCGTTCTTCTTCAGGGGAGCCATCCCGTTGGCCACGGCGAAGCGCCCGATCTCCTGCGGGGCGGCTCGGCGCACGGGAATCTGGTGTTCACCCGGCAGTTCGAGCTTCCGGTACGCCTGGACGAAGGGGGCCAACTCGATGGTCTCCTCGGGGGCAGGCACCTCCACCACGAAGCCGTCTCGTCGGACCGAGCAATTGAGTCGATTGGATCGACCGCTCATCATCCGCGGCCAGAGGTTCCAGAGCATCGTCGAGGCCAAGAACTCGGCGGCCTCGGCTCCGTCGCGAGGCTCGTCACCGTCGCGCCTGTTTCCCAAGTCCGCATCCACGACCGCGATCGTCGTTCCCGTGATCCCCGGCTCGAAGGTGGGCAGCCCCAGACGCCGCGACACCTCGTCCGCCTCCTGGTTCAGCAGTGGTCGGGTGTGTCCGTCGGACTCCTGCACCCCGAGCCAGTGCCGTCCTGTGAACCGTCGCGCGTCCTGCGTGTAGCCGTCGCCCAGAGCCGCCGCGATGAGCCGGCGCTGCAATTTCCCCCTGAAGCGGCACACGCTGTCGACCACGATGACGTGGCAACGACTCACGTTGTAGAGGATCCCCTTGCCGAAACCATAGGATCCCCCGCCCAGATCCAGGTTCTTGCGCTCCCCGACGTTCCGGATGAAGTTCACGAAGTCGGGGCGTTCGCCGGGCTCCGGGACTTCGTTCGCCCTCAGGGGACCTCCGAGACCCGTAGTCCCTCTGTCGGCGATGGTCATGACGAGCGGCGCCTCACGCATCGCGGTGTCGAGTCCGAGCCGAGAGCCGAGCGGCTCGGGCAGCAGGAATCCCTGCCAGGCTCTCAGCTGGTTGCCGGACAAGTTCCGCAGCCGGATCGAGTAGTCGATGACCTCGTCGGGAAGGCCCGCGTCACAGGTGTTCTGTGCCGTCTCGCGGACGAGCACCTCTAAGGGGTCGAGTCGCGGCTTGCCAAGCTGCCGACGGATTCCTTCGGACGCCGTCGACCCTTCCGCGGCGACGGGTTGCGACCACCACTGCGCCGAGTTCATGCGCTCGCCACCCAAGCGGACAAAGCGGTCTGGCCACGTGTCAACCGCGGGCCGATCTGGTCGAGGCCGATGTGGTACTGCAGTCTCGTCACCCCCTCAGGAACGGATCCGCCCTCGAACGACGACGCCACCACCCGAGGGGTGTCCCGCGAAACCGCGAGGTGCGAGAGGGCACCCACGGCAAACCTCTCCTGATAACGCTCGGCTTCCAGCCGTTCGAAGCCTGCGGTGGCCAAAAGCCACAGGGCTTCGCCCCTATCGGTGGCACGTGAGAGGAACTCTTCCACTAGCTCGGAAAGCGTTTGCCCTTGCTCGTCCTCGAGAACCTCCACGAGGACGAGCGCGAGCGGCTTGCCCGGCGGCTCCAATTGGTCAACACCATGGATCGTGATGGACTGGGAACTCTTCCCGACTGCCTTGACCTCCAGCGCGGCGGCTGGCAGAACGATGTCGTGAGGTTCGCGACGAGGACCTCGCCAACAGTGTGGGTCAATGCGCGTCCCGTCGGAAACCAGATCGAGCACGAAGAGCTCCGCGAAGAGGGACATCTGCTGTGTGAGGGTAAGCTTGCTGCCTCGGCGGGTCGCAAGAAGCGCCCGCCAGCGCTTCACCGCCTCCACGGTCGTCCCGGCCGGCGTGTCCGTCTCCTCGAGCTGCCCGAGGATGTCCACGAGGACGTTGTCGAAAGCGCTTGCGAGATCCGGCCGGGCGCAGGCAACGTCCACGTATCTCAGAGTCGTCCGCTGGAACGTGTACTCCTTGACCAGAACGGTGAGCACACCGTCGGAGTCGTCACCGTGCACGTCCTCCTGCCCCACGGGAACGAGGAGGTGTCGACCTGCGCCGCCGTCCACACCGATACGGACGGCTCCGGCCGTCGACCCGACCGCAAGGGCCGTCGAGGAGATGCTTGCCCGTCCGGTGTCACCGAGCAGCGGCCACGTGTGCGAGAGCTCCACCGCCCAGTCGTGACTGGCCGTCACGTGGCATCCTGCCCCGTGAGTTCCGCGAGTTCGGCGTCGTCCGGCGACTCCACCTCGGCGGGGGTCAGGTTGACCGTCACATGGGTCATCTTCACCCTGGACTCCGCATTGCCGGGGAACACCAGCGCCATCCCGATGACATCCGCCGTCGCGTTGAGCGGCTTGCGTTTCGTGTTCGCGGCGTCCGGGGTCGAGGTCGGATCGATCGGATAGATGAGTAGCAGCCCTCGTTCGTGGGCAATCGGATCGTCGTTGCGCGCGGTCATGAGCTCGTGCTCCGCCATCCCACGTGCGGCGGCAGGTGTGATATCGAGGTCGACGACGCGGTGGTCCTTGGACATGAGGGTCTTGATGTCTGCTCGCTCAAGGCTTCCCGAGCTGAGCTGCGCGCGGGCGATCCGACCGAAGTCGAGGCCGCCGAGACGAACGGTTCCCAAATCCGCGTTCGGTGCAGACATCACGGCCACACTCCATCGTTCAAGACTTCCGGACTCGCGTTCCTTCGCGATGTAGTTCAACACCAGCTCGCGATCGAGGTCCGGCGAGTCCGGGTGACTCTCGTAGCGGCGCAGGAACCGCTCCACGATCTCGGCCTCCACATCCCGGAACAGACGGCCGCCGCTGGGCAGCTGCTCACCCTGAGCACCGGCGGCTCGTGCATCGCGGACCAGCTCGTGAGCCGCATCCACGTTGCCCTGAAGCCATGACTCGTTGCCGGCGACGAAGTACCTGGTCTGGATTCGTCGGCCACCGTACGAGGCATAAGCGGGGACCCAGGCACCCATCTTTCCGGTGACCCTGAGTACGGGATGCGTCCGGATGCGGACCCCGAACTCCGTCGGTGTCAGGTCCTGCTGCTCGTAGCGATCGATGTCGAGTCGGATCTCGTGCTCGACCGTGGCCAGGTGCCGGAACCACTGCTCCAGTTGAGGCGTCATCCAGATCCGGGGGAGGTCCTCATATCCGGGGCGAAAGCCGAACCAGCGGGCCATCTGAAGCAACGTGTCATAGGCCTGGGCGGAACGAACGAAAAAGCTTACAACCAGGCCGTCGAGGGTCAGCCCTCGACTCAAGGTGTTTCCGCCGACGGCGATCGCAACCTGAGGTTCCCCGCTGTAGTCGAGCCGATCCTCACTCGCGCAGTTGTCGAGGATGACCTTGGTGGACGCAACGACCTCGGGCAGTCGATCGAGCACGCCCTCGAACGTCAGCGTAGGAACACCGAACTGCGAGGCCGGGACCTTACCGCTTTCGTCGCGCCAGGTGGCCTCTAGCTCTTCTAGGAGTTGCTCGTCGCCGTGCCGCACCCCGAAGAGGACGTTGTCCCTCAGCTCGACGAGCGGCTCCTTGAACGCCTCGTGCACGGCGATCTTCATGGAAGTGTGGATCAGCATCGTGGAGTGGCCGGCGTCCCCCCGAGCCCTCCGGGCGGCCGTGGCCATCCAGAACCAGAGAGCCGCAGCACGAAGGGAGCCTGTGACCGCCGGTTTGAACGTGGCTGCCGCCGACTTGCCCGCCGGGCGCAGACTGTCCAGCTCGTCGTCCCCGATGAGACGGACCATGTCGTACCCGTCGAGGTCGGCCCCGGAGGCCTCATCACCCTCCACTGCGTCTCGTCCGAAGATCCGCTCGGAGCCGAAGTACCCTTCAGGCTTGGGAAGGTTGAGGATGAAGTCGTCGGGATACAAATCGTCTTGACCCGGCCGGATCAGCACGTTCGCGAAGGGCGTGGCCGTGTAGCCGATGTAGGTGCACCGAGGCAACTTGCCGAGGATCTTCTTGATCAGCGGGTTGATGGTGGCGGTGGCCACCGTTGCCTGATCGGCCTCGTCGTCGATGACGAGCACGGGGACGTCGTCCAGGACGTTCTTCCGCGCTGCCCCCTCGAGCCAGGCGTCCAGCTTGGTCAGAACAGCCTTGTTCTTCTTCACGACGCACAGGGCCACCTTTGACCCCTGGTTGTGCAGGAGGGCCGTCGCCGGCATGGAGTGAGGGCGGAAGTCGTTGTGCTCGTCCGTCAGGGTCAGCCAGTCGGTGGGCACGAGGTCGCGCAGCTGCTCGTTCAGCCGCTCCTGAGTCTGGCGACGGAGCCCGTTGTGGATTCCGGAGAGAACGATGACGAGCTTGTACCCCGCGTCAGCGGCCTTGGCGATCACCGACGTGAAGTTGGTGGTCTTACCGCTTTGAACGTAGCCGACGACGAGGCCTTTGGACGCCCACCTCGGCAGCTGAGGCCTCGGTGTGTAGGCGACCACCTTGGTGGAGGATCGGTCGACCGGCTCGATCCTTCGCTCGGACCAGCCGAGCGCCTCCTCAAAATGCTGCTTGAGCTTCGGCCAGTAGACGTCGGCGTCCTCGTTCGGTCCTGCATACCAGGGGTCCCTGGGACCATGGAGGACGACCGGATCGTCGGTCTCGATGGTGTCGATCCGCCGTTGGTACTCCAAGACGAACCGTTCGAGGACGGGCCCTTCGAGGACCGGACCGAAGCGCTGACTCGCCTCATCGAGGCCATGTTGGCGCGCCCACCCCGCGAAGACGGGGAAGAAGTCCTCACTCATCGCCTGTCCTCTCGAGCACTACGCTGCGCATGCACACCGTAACTTTAGGCGGTCGAGCGCTCACGCGTGGTCCGGGTACCGAATCTCATGCGGAGGAGGACCAGAATCTCGGGGCGCTCACCCGCGACACTGGAGCAGTGACTGTCACACCTCCCCACCCCGGGGCCTCGAGCGCGTCGGTCTCTCGGCGGATGAGCGCGGTAAAGCGCAGGGACAACGGTCCCGAGCTCGCAGTGCGTCGGCTGCTCCACGCCCGGGGACTCCGGTACCGCGTGGCGTGGCCGATCCCGGGTCAGCGTCGTCGGACCATCGACATCGCCTTCACCAAGCGCCGCCTGGCCGTCTTCATCGATGGGTGCTTCTGGCACTCGTGCCCGGTCCACGGGACGATGCCCAAGGCGAACCAGCAGTGGTGGCGCGACAAGTTAGGAGTCAACCAGGCCCGAGATCGCGCGTCGACGGACCAGCTCGAGAGTATGGGCTGGACCGTTCTAAGGTTTTGGGAGCACGAATCGCCGGAGCAGATCGTCGAGGTCATCGCCGAGTGTGTGGGCGGATTGCGCCCCTCGGGTCGCACTGCTTAGGTCGTCGGGCGTCGACTCACACGGCGCTAGTCAACGCCCCCACCCAGGGCCAGGCGTGCGCCGCTCCCACGATCACATCAGCGATGACGCAGGTCGACAACCTCGCAGTAGGGGCCTGCAGCCCTCAGGTCCTCGCACTACAGCAGCGACTGTCCGGCCTCGGGTACTGGCTGGGCGCTCCGGACGGGAGGTTTGGTGAGCTGACGAAGCAGGCTGTCCTGGCGTTGCAGGGTGCGGCCGACCTGCCGCGCGACGGGGTCGCCAGGTCGGCCACCCGAGCGGCCCTGCAGACGGGCGCCCTACCGGCGGTTTCGGGACGCTCGGTCACGTCGTCGAGGTCGATCGCGCCGCGGGGACCCTGACCGTCGCGGACGACGGCGAATCACAGCGGTGTCCGACACCTCCACCGGCAGCTGCCAGCGCTACCCGTCGTCGTTGAGCCCGCGCCAGGGCATCGCGATGCACGGGACGGCGAGCGCTCCCGCCTTCGCCGCCTCGCACGGCTGCGCGCGGGTGACGAACGCCGCGATGGACGTCGTCTGGGCGCACAACCTCATGCCGCAGAACTCGCTCGTTGTGGTCCGTTGAGCGGCGGCGTCACAGCCGGATGTCGTAGATGCGCTCCGCCTCGGCGCCTGTCTGCTGCCGCTCCGCCAGCCAAAGGCGCCCGAACGCGATCTCCTCCTCGTTCCCCCGCGCCAGCGCCTGCTGCAGGAACGCAGCCGCCTGGTCCCGCTTCTGCTGCACCATCCACACCCCCGTCGGCACTCCGACCACCTCCGCCGCGCAGGGTGCCGCACGGATCGGACACTCACCCTCGGTTCTCCAACGCCTACGCTGGCGCCACCCCTCCGGACCCGAGGAGCACCGTGCGCATCGTCGACGCCGCCGTAATGGTCACCTGCCCCGGCCGCAACTTCGTCACCCTGAAGATCACCACCGACGAGGGCATCACCGGCCTGGGCGACGCGACCCTCAACGGCCGTGAGCAGGCCGTCGTGGCCTACCTGCGCGAGCACGTCGTCCCGCTGCTCCTGGGCACCGACCCGCACCGCATCGAGGACACCTGGCAGTCGCTGTACCGGGGCGCGTACTGGCGGCGTGGGCCGGTGACGATGGCCGCGATCGCCGCCGTCGACGTCGCGCTGTGGGACATCAAGGCCAAGGTCGCGAACCTGCCGCTGTACCAGCTGCTCGGCGGCGCCTCCCGCGAGCGCGTCCGCACCTACGGGCACGCCAACGGCCGCGACATTCCTGAACTCCTCGACTCGGTCCGGCAGCGGCGGGCCGAGGGGTACCAGGCCGTCCGCGTGCAGACCGGGGTGCCGGGGCTGGAGAAGGTCTACGGCGTCCACACCGGCGAGGCCGTCGCGCTCGACCCCACCCGGCTGGACCAGCGCGCGGTGCCCGTCGTGGAGGACTGGGACACCGGCGCCTACCTGCGCCACCTGCCGACCGTCCTGGAGGCGGTGCGGAACGAGTTCGGCCCCGACCTGCCGCTGCTGCACGACGCGCACCACCGGCTCACGCCGCTGCAGGCCGCGCGGTTGGGCAAGGACGTCGAACCGTACGACCTGTTCTGGCTGGAGGACTGCACGCCGGCGGAGAACCAGGAGGGTTTCCGGCTCGTGCGGCAGCACACCACCACGCCGCTGGCCGTGGGTGAGGTGTTCAACACGGTCTTCGACTACCAGACCCTCGTGACCGAGCAGCTCATCGACTACGTCCGCTCCGCCGTGACCCACTTCGGCGGGATCTCCGCGCTGCGCAAGCTGTTCGACTTCGCCGCGCAGTACCAGATCAAGGGCGCCATCCACGGGCCGGAGGACATCTCCCCCGTGGGGATGGCCGCCGCGGTCCACCTCGACCTGGCCGTGCACAACTTCGGGATCCAGGAGTACTCCGGGCACACCGACCTCACCGACCAGGTGTTCCGGCACGCCTACACGTTCACTGACGGCCACCTGCACCCGGGCGAGGCGCCGGGGATCGGCGTCGAGTACGACGCGGAACTGGCCGCGGCGCACCCGTACGACCCGGCGTACCTGCCGGTGAACCGGCTGGCCGACGGGACGGTGCACGACTGGTGACACGCCCGGGAGTCGTGGATCACCGCCAGCTGGAGGCCCGCTGCGCCACCGCCTGCGCGCACGCTCCAGGCTGCGCGCTTGCGAACTCGTACGCCCGGTCCACGACGTCCGCCACGACACGGGCGGCTACCCGGGTCGGCAGGGGCCAGGAGGCGAGTTCGGCCAGGACGTCGTCGCGCTGCACCTGCTGGACGTCCCAGGTCCCGTCGACCGCCATGGCCATCGCGCTCCCGAGCGGTACCGCGCCCGGCGTGCGAGCCAGGTGCACCGTGGGAACGACGTCGTACACGGGGGCGAGACGGGATCCGGTGGGTGGGTGGAGGATCGACAGGTTTCGGGCGTGGGCATCGGCGTTGCCGGACAGGACGGTCAACACCAGAACCCTCGCGAGACGTTCCAGTTCCGCGCGCGGATCGGCCGCCACTGCGCGCAGAACACCTGCGAGCTCTCGCCAGCCCGGACCTCCGTCCGCCTCGTACTTCTGCTCGGGCAGCCGGCCGCAGGCTTGGCAGAAGTCCTCCTGCTGGATCCGGTCGACACCTCCACCGGCGGTGACCGTCCGGTCGTACCGCTCGACGACCAGCACCGGGCGGTCGTCGACCTCGATGACCTCGGCGCGGGCGGCGTCGAGACCCACCGCGCGGGCGAGGGCGAGGCCGAACCACTCGGCAGCGACGAGATCGGGAAACGTCTCCGGTTGGGGCTTCAAGATGTGCGTCGAGGGGTACCCGCCGACCGGCCGGGCCCAGCGACCGTCGCTGCGGCGGGTCAGCAGGAGTTTGTCCTGCATGCCGGCCAGCGACAACCGCACCCCGTCACCGGTCCCGAGGGGGTGCTGCGGAAGGTTCCGCACGAGCCGTTCCAGCTCGCCGGGTTCCAGCGGGCCCGGTTCCGGCGCCGTCCCCGGGCGGACGCCGTCCGGGAGGATCTGCAACGCTCCCGCGCAGTCCCCACCGACGGCCGCCAGCAGCCGGAAGACGTCCCCCCGCGGGACCTCGAACGCGCGCTCGACCGCGGTCCGGGCCTCTCCCTCGAGCAGCAGGCCCTCGATGAACGGACGCGTCCTGCCGACGGAGAAGGCACGGCTCTGGACCGGCAACGAGGCCGAGACGACCACCGCACCCTCGCCCCACCGCGCCACGGCGTCCTGCGTCCACGACCACACCACCTGGCGGGAGCGGACCTCGCGCAGTTCCGCGACGGGGTGGCCGTCGAGCCAGGCGGTCAGGGTGGGGATCCGAGGGCTCACCGTGCCCGGTCCACGACCGCGAGGTCACAGCCGAGGACGCCGAAGAGGTCGAAGAGCCGTTTGACCTGCAGCGAGACGTCTCCGGTCTCGAGCAGGCTGACGTACTGCCGGCTCACCCCCGCCCACTCGGCCAGGTCCTGCTGACTGAGTCCCGCTGCCTTCCGTCGCTCCTGCAGGAGGGCCCCCAGCTGGGTGGGGGTGGCCACACGAGCGGTGGTGCCAGGATTCTCGGGCATGACTGTCATCGTCAGTCATGCCCGGACATCCCGTCAACTCTGGACTGTCGTCACGCCCGTCTCACCCTCGCCGCGTCACGGCCTCCCGGTGCGCCGCCGCGAGCGCCACCGCGGCGAACACGACGGCACTGCCGAGCACCCACGCCACGTTCACGGCGACCGGCTGGACGCTCAGCCCGGTCAGCGCCGCGATGTCGGTGTCGTCGACGACGGTCTGCAGCACCAGCTGCCCGAAGTGGTAGCTCGGCAGCCACTGCGCGATCCGGCCGATGACGTCGGGCAGTTCGGACAGCGGGACGAAGAACCCCGAGAGGAAGGACAGCGGCAGGAACAGGACGTTGGTGACGACGACGGCCGCGCGGGGCCGGGCCAGGTAGGCGATCGCGAAACCCAGCGGGCTGAACAGGAGCACCCCGGCGACCAGGAGCGCGCCGAGGGCGAGCCACTCCCCCGCCGACAGGTCGACCGAGCCGACCAGCCCGGCGAACAGGCACAGCGCGCTGACCATGAGCAGGCCGTGCACGAACCCGGCGCCGAGTTTGCCCAGCTGGTAGGCGCCGGCGGGGACGGGGGTGGCGGCCAGGGTCCGCAACCAGCCGCGGGCGCGGTCCTTGGCGACGTCCTCGCCGAACACGACGATCCCGAGGGTGAGGGACCCGTAGCAGCCGATCCCGGCGAGCATGACCAGCCCGAACGACGTTCCGCCGGGCAGGGTGGAGTCGGCGTTGGGCAACGCGAAGATCGCGTAGAGGATCAGCGGCAGCGCCATCCCCAGCACCGCGAACTCGGGGGTGCGCAGACCGGCCCGCACCTCGGTGCGCACGGCGAGGCCGGCGAAACCGAACCGGGACCCGGCGCGGCGGGCGGTGCTCTCCTGCAGAACAGTCACGACCGTTCTCCTGCCTGTGTGGTGGGGCGTGCGTCGGTGAGGGCCAGGTAGGCCGATTCGAGGTCGCCGTCGCCGGCGAGCGCCTGCGGGGTGCCGTCGGCGACGGTCCGGCCGGCGGCCAGGACGACGACGCGGTCGGCGACGGTGGCGGCCTCGGTGAGGTCGTGGGTGGCGAACAGGATCGTCGCGCCACCGGCGGCGGCGGCGCGGGCCTGCTCCCAGAACGACCGGCGCGCGAGCACGTCCATCGCGGCGGTCGGTTCGTCCAGCAGCAGCAGGTCGGGTTCGCCGACCAGGGCCAGGGCCAGCAGCAGCCGTTGCCGTTCGCCGCCGGACAGGGCCGTCACGGTGCGGGTGGCGCGGGTCGTCAGCCCGGTGCGTTCCAGGACCTCGGCCAGCGGCCGGCGGTGGGGGTAGGCGCGCCCGACGAGCCGGACGAGTTCGCGCACCGTGACCTGCTCGGGCAGGCCGGCGGACTGCAGCATCGCCCCGACGCGACCGCGGGCCGCGCCGGGGCTGCCGCCCAGGACGCGCACCGTCCCGGCCGTGGGGTGCACCAGGTCCAGCAGCAGTTCGAACGTGGTGCTCTTGCCGGCGCCGTTGGGGCCGAGCAGGGCGACCACCTCCCCGGCCCGCACCTGCAGGTCGATCCCGTCGACGGCCCGCACGGAGCCGTAGGTCTTCACGACCCCGTCCATCTCGATGACGTCCACCGGTGCCTCCTTCCTCGTTCTCCGTCGTGGTGGTCAGGACGGTAGGAAGGGCGCGGGGTCCGGCCGAAGTGCCGGAGGTCACCACCTGCACCCGTGACTTCCAGCACGGGTGCCGCCGGTGCGGGCGCCCCTACGATTCCCCCGTGTTCACCGGGGCCCAGGAACGTTCGACGGCGGTGACGGGGTACGTCGCGCTCGCCGCCGTCGGCGCCAGCGCCGCGGTCGGCGGCTGGGACGGGCCACCGGACGCCCGGACCTGGTGGTGGCTGGCCTACGGCGTCTTCGTGGTCGCGTTCGTCGCCGACGACGTCGCCGACAGCGGTGTGCTGGGCCCGCGGCCGCGGTGGCTGCCGAGCCGGGCGCTGCTGGCCGTGGACGTCGCGGCCGCGCTGGTGGCGTGGTGGCTGGCGCCGCAGGTGAACTGGACGGCCATCCTGTTCGTCGTCACCGCGGTCCCGGCCGCGCTCAGCCTGCCCCCGGCCGCCACCGCCGGCCTCATCGGCGTGCAGGTGCTGGCCATCGTGGCGGGCGTGGCCCGGGTGGGCGCCGACACCGACGAGGTCGTCGCCCTGGGGGCGCTGTACGGCGCGTTCCAGGTGTTCGCCGCGGTCGTGGTCCTCGCCGGGCGCCGGCAGGCCGAGCAGCGCGCCGCGCTGGCCGCGGCCCACGCCCAGCTGCGGGCCGCCTCGGCGCTGCTGGCCGCCTCGAGCCGCGACGCCGAGCGGCTGCGCATCTCCCGGGAACTGCACGACGTCGTCGGTCACGGCCTGACCGCGCTGGCGCTGGAACTGGAGGTCGCCGTCCACCGCGTGCAGGGACCGGCCGCCGAGCAGGTCGAGCGGGCCCGCGGGATCGCCAAGGAACTGCTGGGCGACGTGCGGCACGTCGTGGGTGACCTGCGTGGGGAGGTGCGGGGGCTGGAGAGCGCGTTGCGCGAGGTCGTCGGTCGCGCCCCCGGCCTGCCGGTGGTGCTGACGGTGCGCGAGGAGGTGCCGGTGAGTCCCGAACGGGCCCTGGTGGTGGTGCGCTGCGCGCAGGAACTGCTGACGAACACCCTGCGCCACGCCGGGGCGCACCGCTTCACCCTCGACGTCGAGGCCACCGCGGCCGGGGTGCGCCTGCGCGCGGGCGACGACGGCCGCGGAACCCACCACCTGCGGCCGGGCAACGGGCTGACGGGTCTGACCGAACGCGTGCAGGACGTCGGCGGGACGGTGCGGTTCAGCACCGCTCCCGGCCGGGGTTTCACCGCCGAACTGCAGGTGCCGGCGTGAACGCTCCGGTGCGGGTCGCCGTGGTCGACGACCAGACGCTGGTGCGGCAGGGCATCCTGCGCCTGCTCGCCCTCAGCGACGCCGTCGAGGTCGTCGGGGAGGGCGAGGACGGCGACGAGGCGCTGGACCTCGTGGCCCGCGGCGACGTCGACGTCCTGCTGCTGGACCTGCGGATGCCGCGCCGCGACGGCATCGCGACGCTGGAGGCCCTGCGCGAACGCGGCAGCACCGTTCCCGTGCTGGTGCTGACCACCTTCGACGACGACGAACTGGTCCTGGCCGCGTTGCGCGCCGGGGCCCGCGGGTACCTGCTCAAGGACGTCACCCTCGACCAGGTCCTGGCCGCGATCCGCACCCTGGCCGACGGCGGGAGCATGCTGCAGCCGGCGTTGACCGACCGGCTGCTGCGGGCCGTCGCGAACCGGCCGGCCGCACCGGCCGACCTGGGGGCGCTGGCGCAGCTGACCCGGCGGGAACTGGACGTGCTGCGCCTGGCCGCGGCCGGGTGGTCGAACAAGGAGATCGCCGCCGCCCTGCACCTGGCGCCGGGCACGGTGAAGAACCACGTGACGGCCGTCCTGCTGAAACTCGGCGTCCGCGACCGCACCCGGGCGGTGCTGCGCGCGCTGGAACTGGGTCTGCTGGACGGCTGAGGTCCGGTTCCCCGCCGGCGTCCGGCGTGCGTGGCAGCACATCCGTGACCTCCGGCACAGGTGCGGCGACCACCTCCGTTCCTACCCTCGCTGCGTACCCGTTCCCCGCAGCCACCAGGAGGAGCCGTGAGAACCACCGTCGTGCTGTCGTCAGCGGAAACCCTGTGCGGAGGAGGTGGTTCCCGTGGCTGAGGTCCTCGTGACGGCCATGCCCTTCAGCGGGCACGTCATCCCCCTGACCCACGTGGCCGAGGCCCTCGTGCGCGCCGGTCACCGGGTGCGGTTCCACACCGGTTCGCGGTTCACCCAGTCGGTCCGCGCGGCGGGTGCGCAGGAACTGCCGTGGCGTCACGCGCCGGACTTCGACGAGCACGACCTGAGCGCGACGTTCCCCGCCACGGGGCGCGGCGGCCCGCTGGGGTTCCTGGCGAACCTGGAGCACGTGTTCCTGCGCACCGCCCCCGCTCAGGTGCAGGACCTGCGGGAGGAGTGGGAGCGGCGTCCGTGGGACCTGCTGGTCGCCGACTCCACGAGCATGGGCGGTGCGCTGGCCGCGGAACTGCTGGGCACGCCGTGGGCCACGGTCTCGGTGGCGCCGCTGGCCCTGCCCAGCCGGGAACTCCCTCCGCCGGGTCTGCCGCTCGCCCCGGCCCGCGGCCGGCTGGGCCGGACGCGCGACGCGGCCCTGCGCGGGCTCGTGCACGTCACGACGCGCCGGCTGCGGACCGCGCTGGCCGACGTCCGGGCCGAGGTGGGCCTGGGGCCGACGGACGTCGGTCTGGACGAGCAGTGGTTCTCCCCGTTCCTCGTCCTCACCCTGGGGATCCCCGGCCTGGAACCGGTCCGCGGTGACCTGCCCACGCACGTGCACTTCGTGGGGTCCTTCGCCCCCGCCGACGGGGAACTCCCGCCGGGGTGGGACCAGGCCCTGGCCGCGCCGCGGCCCGTCGTCCACGTCACGCAGGGCACCTTCGGCACCGACCCGCAGCAGCTGTTGCGCCCGGCGCTGGAGGCGCTGGGGCAGCGGGAGGTCACCGTCGCCGCCGTCACCGGCATCACCGGCCGCGACCGGCTGCCCTTCCCCGTTCCCGGCAACGCCGTCGTCGCCGGCCGGGTTCCGCACGGCCGGCTGCTGCCGCGCACCGACGTCGTGGTCACCAACGGCGGCTGGGGTGGGGTTCTGGCGACACTGCGCCACGGCGTGCCCCTGGTCGTGGCCGGTGCCGACCTCGACAAACCCGTCGTGGCCGCCCGGGTGGCCCGCAGCGGCGCCGGCATCGACCTGCGCACCGGCCGCCCCTCGGCGCGCGCCGTCGGCGAGGCCGTGGACACCGTGCTGCGCGACCCGTCCTACCGGCGCAACGCCCAGCGGCTGGCGGCCGAGTTCGCCGCGCACGACACCCCGGCGGAGGTGGTCGGCCTGCTCGGGCAGCTGCTGGACCGGCGCGCGCCCGTCCTGCGCTCCACCGACCCCTGGGCGCCGCCCACGACCGCACCGACGAGCACCCCGACGAGCACACAGAACTGACCCCGCCGAGAACCGGTACCGGACAGGAGAACCGTGAACACCTCGACCTGCGCGACGACCTCGCCGATGGTGCTGACCAGGCGGCGGATCAACCTCGTGTTCTGCGCGCTCGCCGCCGCGATGCTCCTGGCGAGCCTGGACCAGACCATCGTCTCCACCGCCATGCCCACGATCGTCGGCGACCTCGGCGGCATCTCCCACATGGCCTGGGTGACGACGGCCTACCTGCTGGCCAGCACCCTGGTCATGCCCGTCTACGGCAAGTTCGGCGACCTGTGGGGGCGGCGGACGCTGTTCCTGGGAGCCGTCGCCCTGTTCACCCTCGCCAGCGCCGGGCTGGCCCTGGCCGACGGTTTCACCGCGTTCGTGTTCTGGCGCGGGGTCCAGGGCCTGGGTGGCGGCGGGATGATGGTCCTGTCGCAGGCGATCGTCGCCGACGTCGTCCCCGCCCGCGAACGCGGGAAGTACATGGGTCCCCTGGGGGCGATCTTCGGGTTGTCCGCCGTCGCCGGTCCCCTCATCGGCGGGTACTTCACCGACCACGCCGGGCTCGGCTGGCGCTGGTGCTTCTGGATCAACGTGCCGGTCGGGGTGGCGGCCCTGCTCATCGGCTGCGTCGCCCTGAGCCTGCCACGACGGCGCAGCACCGCCCGTCTCGACCTGGCCGGCATCGCCACCCTGTCCCTGCTGACCACCTCGCTGATCCTCGGCACCGAAGCGGGCAGCAGCCGCGGCTGGGGTTCCTGGCCGGCGCTGGCCCTGCTGGGCGCGTTCGCCGTCTGCACGGTGGGTTTCGTGCTGGTCGAACGCACCGCACAGGAACCGATCGTCCCGCTGGGGCTGTTCCGCAACCGGAACTTCGTCCTCGCCACCGCCCTCAGCGCCCTGGTGGGGATGGGTCTGCTCACCCCGGTGGTGTTCATGCCGACGTTCCTGCAGATGGCCTCCGGGACGTCCGCGGCCGGTTCCGGGCTGCTCATGCTGCCGATGACGGCCGGGTTGTTCCTGACGCTCATCGGCTCGGGGATCGTCGTGGCGCGCACCGGTCGCTGCACGGTCTTCCCGGTCGCCGGCGTCCTGACCATCGCCGCGGCGGTGGGGTGGATGACGACGCTGTCCGCCACCACCGCGCTGTGGGTGGTCGGCGCGATGCTCTTCGTGGCGGGCCTCGGCCTGGGGCTGATCATGCAGATCGTCGTCCTCATCGCCCAGAACGCCGTCGGCCCGCAGGTGCTGGGGGCCGCGACCGCGACGACCGCCTACGTCCGCGAGGTCGGGGCCACCGTCGGGATCGCCGTGGGCGGCGCCGTCTTCGCCAGCGCCCTGGCCGGCAACCTGGCCGGCGCCCTGGCCGCGCACACCCCGCAGGCCCTCGAGGCCGGCATCACGTCCGCGGACCGCCTGGTGCCCGAGGCCGTGCACGCCGCCGCCGAACCGCTGCACGGCGCCCTCGTCGGTGCCTACGCCGACGCGCTCGCCCCGTTGTTCGGCTGGCTGCTGCCCGTCCTGGCCGTGGCCGTCGTGCTGGCCCTGCTGCTGAAGGAGGTCCCGCTGTCCGAGGTCGCCGGGATGGTCGCCCGCGGGGAAGCCGTCCTGGAGGGCGACGTCCCGTCCCCGGCACTGTCCGGGGCCCGCCCGGAACCCGCGCCGCAGCCGTCACGGCGATGATGTTCCCGGTGGGGAACCGTCCCCGCTGCCCGACCGCACCAGCGAGGAGACGTCGTGGACCGCCAGCACCGGGTGATGGGGGCCCTCGTGGGCTCCGCCGTCGGCGACGCGCTCGGCGCGCCGTTCGAGTTCGGCCCGCCGGACGCGTTCAGCGCCCGCTTCCCCACCCCCGCCCGCGGCGTGCACACCGAGATGTGCGGCGGCGGGACGCTGAACTGGGAACCGGGTGAGTTCACCGACGACACGCAGATGGCGCTGCTGCTGGCGGAGTCGTTGCTCGACCACGACGGTCTGGACGAGGCCGACGTCTTCGACCGGTTCCGCCGGTGGGCGCAGGCCGGGCCACCCGACATCGGCGTCCAGACCTCCGCGGTGCTGCTGTCCGGCCTGCCCTGGGACACCGCTGCGGTCGAGCACGTCCGCGCCGGGCACCGCGCCGCGGGCAACGGCTCGCTCATGCGCACCACCCCCGCCGCCATCCGCTTCGCCGCCGCGGGCCGGGACGCGACGATGGACGCCGCCCGCCGGATCAGCGCCCTCACCCACGGCGATCCCGCGGCCGGTGAGGGGTGCGCGCTGTTCCACGAGGCCCTCCGGGTGCTGCTGGACGGCGGGGACGCCGACGCGGCCGTCGCCGACGCGCTCCCCCTCGTCGGGGAACCGTACCGCGAGAAGTGGGCGCTGGTGTGCGACCACGGCTGGACACCGCAGGACGCCACCGAGGCCAACGGCGCCGTGTGGCCGACGCTGGGGTCGGCGTTGTGGGCGCTGCGGAACTCGACCACGTTCGAGGAGGCGATGCGGCTCGTCGTCGACCTCGGCGGGGACACCGACACCGTCGCCTGCGTCACCGGGGCGCTCGCGGGCGCCCGCGCCGGCATGACCGGAATCCCGATCCGCTGGACCTCCGTCGTGCACGGGCGCGTTCCCGGTTCCGGCGACCGGGTGTGGGAACTGCGCGACCTGCAGTGGCTGGCCGTCCGCCTCGACGGTTCGTCGGGCGGCCTGTACGAACCGCCGCCCACGCGGGGTCTGGAACCCACCGAGATCTCGCCCGGTGTCTGGGCCGCCGACCTGGACGGCGCCCGCCGCAGCGACCGCGACTTCGCCGTCGTCTCGTTGTGCCGCACGGGCGGACGGTTCGGGCACGACGTGCAGCGTTTCGCCTACCTCACCGACGACGACAGCAACACCGAACTCGTCACGGTCCTGGACGACGTGCTGGGCGACATCGAGGCGCTGCGGGCCGACGGCAGACGGGTGCTCGTGCACTGCCACGCCGGGGCGTCCCGCACCGGGCTGGTGCTGCGTTCCTGGCTGGTCCGTTCGGAGGGGTTGTCCGCGCGGGCGGCGACCGACCGGGTGGCGGCGGTCTGGCCGCACCTGAGCGAGTGGAACTCCACCTTCACGGCGGCGCTGGACGAGCTGGCCCGTCGGTAGTGGACCCGCTCGACCTCGGTGCCCGCCTGGCCCAGCTGCTCGCGACGGGCCGGCGCGTCGCGACGTACAAGCTGGCCACGCTCGACGCCCTGATCCAGCACTGCCTGGAGAACCCCGTTCCCGACGACGCCGGCCTCACCGTGCCGATCGGCGACCTGGCCGACCGGGTCGTCGAGGCGTACTGGCCGCAGGTCCGGGTGTTCGGCGAGCACGGGGTGTTGCGGCAGATCCAGCACACGCGGCCCGACGCCGTGTCCCTCCTCGACGTCGTGCGGGCGTTGCGCGGCGAGGCCGAGCAGCGCGGTCTGTCGACGGCCGCGCAGCTCCGCGCCGCCGCTCCTCGCGAGTGGTCGAAGGCGTTGCGCAGGGTTTCCACCACCCTCGCTCGGCAGCCGCTCTTCCGCCTGCAGAAGACCGGCGGGCGCGAACCCGGGGTCGCGTTCCTCTACGACGATTCGTGGCTCAGCGACGACGTCACCATCACGACGCTGGACGCCCACGACTGGTCGATCGAGCTGCTCCCCGGCGTCCCGTCGGCGCTGGCCAGGGTTTCGTCGATGCTGCAGCCGGTCGTCCGGCAGTGGTGGGTCGAGGACGTCCAGCGCCTGAACCGGGACGAACTGGAACTCCCCGACCTGCACGCCTTCCTCTTCGGAGCCGGCCGCACCGCCGTCGACCGCCTGGCGCCCGGGCTCCGGGAGTACCAGGCGAACCGGTGCTACTACTGCCACCGGACCCTGATCCGGGAGGTGCACGTCGACCACGTCCTGCCGTGGTCCCGAGTTCCCCTCGACGGCGTGCGGAACCTCGTCCTCACCGACCCGCGGTGCAACGGTGACAAACTCGCCACCCTGCCGGCCGTCGACCACGTCCGGGACCTGCTCGCCCGCCCGGAGGCGGACCTGCAGACGATCGCGGCGCCGCTGCGGTGGCCGGTCGAGACGGCACGGGTGCGTGGGGCGGCGGCGGGACTGTACCGGGCGGCGACAGTGGGGTCGCCGTTGTGGCGGGAGCCGGGGTTGTACGACTTCTTCGACGGGCACGTCGCCTGGTGATCCGCAGCTGAACGACAGGATCCCCCCGCACGGGGCCGACCGGGTGACATGAACTCAAGAGCGCAGCGCCCGCCCCCGAAACCCATGCCGTGGGTGTGGCGGGCGGCAGAGCGGACGAGCAGGCCCGGCGGGCCGCGCAGCGGGTGAACCGGCTTCGTCGCCACCCGTCCACCGCCGAACTGCGCGAGCGGCTCGCCGCCGCCGAACGCCGCGAGTACGCCTGGTCGGCCGGCGCAGAAGGCGAGCGCCTGGTCGCTGCGACGCTCGGTGAGCTCCAGGCCGCCGGCTGGATCCTGCTGCACGACGTCCACTGGCCCGGCCGGCCGAAGGCCAACCTCGACCACGTCGCGATCGGTCCGGGCGGGATCGTGGTGGTCGACGCGAAGAACTGGTCGTGGCAGATCACCGTCCACGAGGGCGTCCTGTGGTGCGAGTCCTGGCGCAAGGACCGTGAACTCGAAGCGATCGCGAGCGCCGTCGCGGCCGTGGCGGCGTTGCTGCCACCCGCTCATCGATCCGCGGCACGCGGTGTGCTGTGCGTCGTCGGGCAGGACATCGCTCCCAGCTCCACGACCGCCGGAGTGACCGTGGTCGGGCGTGGGCAGCTCGTCGAGCACGTGCGCGATCTCGGGGAACGGCTCACCGACCAGGACGTGGCGACGGTCGCGGAACTGCTGCGCACCGCCCTGGACGGTCCCGTCAGCCCGACGCTGACCACCACGGCGGCGACCACCGCACCCGCCGCCCACCACGAGCCGTCGCCGCGAGCCCGGCGAGGCGTGCCGTGCACCGTCCCGGCTCGCCGACGCGCACGGTCGCGGGTGGTCCGGGTCCTCCTCGATGCGCTGCTCCACCTCGCCGTCGCAGTGGTGATCGTCGCTGTGGTCGTGACGGTCGGACCGCAGCTGGTGGCCCACGTCGTCGCATCCTTCCTCCGGACGCCCGGGTGACCTGCCTCGTCCACGCGAGCGTTGTCAGGGGCCCAGGAGCGCCGCCGGCACGACCGCGATCCCGTCCCTGCGTCGGTAGGCGTCCGTCCCCGAGGTGACGACCACCGCGTCCAGCAGGTCGTCTCCGAGCGCACCACTCAGCCAGTTCAGGTGCTTGACGTCCGCGTCCGTGACGCTGCCCGCCAACTTCACCTCGACCGCGAGGACCTTGCCGTCGGCGCGCTCGACGACGAGGTCGACCTCGTGGTCACCACCGCGCAGTCGCAGGTGCCCGGTGCGCGCCTCAGCGGCCTGCGCGTAGACCCTCACGTCGAGCGTCACCAGCGACTCGAACAGCTGCCCCAGGAGCGTCGCCTCGCGGCCGGCGCCCCGCGCGGGGTGCGTTCCGGTCAGGGCGTCCGCGTCGACACCGAGCAGGCGGGCGGCGAAGGCGGGGTCGACGAGGTGGTGCTTGGGGGCGGCGGCCAGCCGGGCCAGGTGGTTGCGTGACGGCGTCCAGGCGGGAACCGGGTCGAGGAACCACAGTCGCTCGAGGATGTCCCGGTAGGCGGTCGTCGTCGTCTTCGCCGGTTTGTCGATCTCTCCGGGCGTAGCGGCCTCGAGCAGCCTGTCGTAGGCCGTCACCGTGGATTCCGCCGCGGCGTACGCGGTCATCCAGCGGCGCAGCGGTGCGGGATTGCGCACCGCTCGCCCGAGATCGGGGAAGTCGCGGTCGATGATCGTGTCCAGGTAACCGTCGAGCTGGGCCCGCCGCAGGCGTGGGGGCAGCGGGCGGATTGCCGGAAGCCCCGAACGGCAGATCTCCTCGGCGTAGTCGCCGAGGCCCACGTCGGTCGTGCCGGACACGTCGCCGTGGCGGCCGGACAACAGCTGGGCCAGGGACACGCTGGGCTGTGCGACCCCCCGCTCGACCAACGTCATCGGTCGCATGCGCAATCGGACGATGCGACCTGCCCCACTGTGGATGCCCACATCGCGAGGCACGGCCGAGCCCGCCAGGAGGAAGGAGCCGACGGCCGCTCCGGCGTCGACGGCACGCCGAACGGCGTCCCAGGTGGCGGGAACGTGCTGCCACTCGTCGACGAGGACCGGCGACGGACCCAGCAGCGCACGCTTGGGGTCCGCGTCGACGAGAGCGCGCTGTGCGGGGTCGTCCAGCTGGACGGTGGTTCGCGCACGCTGCAGAGCGGTGCGCGTCTTGCCGACTCCCTTCGCGCCCTCCAGCGCCGCGGCAGCCAACCCCGAGAGGTACTCGTCGAGCTCAGCGTCGACGACACGAGGTGCGTAGGGCGGCGCAGGCATGCGTGAACGCTACCTTTTGGCGCATGATCACGCTACTTTTTGGCGGACCTCAACGCTACCGATCGGCGGGCTGGTGAGGAGCGGACGACGTCGCCCGCCGAGCACCTGTCCGTCGGGCCGCAACAGGACCCGAGACCGCGGCAGAACTCCTGGAACTGCGCGCCAACTGCGCAACAGCGGACCGGTCGACCCGCGGCAGCAGTTCGTCGTCAACCCGTTCGCCGAGGCGGGCCCGGGAAACTCCTCGACCCGCGAGGCGTGCGGAACCACCATCGCCCCCCGGGACGCACCACCCGGAGCCTCCGCAACCGGTGACTCAGGGATCGGTCACCACGGCGCCCCGTCCACGAGGACCTCGATCTCGCGCCGCTCGAGGAACCCGGTCTCCCACCCCCGTTTCAGCTGCGCGACGGCCGTGCCCGGCCCGTTCACCCCGACGGTCACCACCCGCTGGGCGGTCGCTCCCGGGGCGCCCGTGGCGGCGGGTTCCAGGATGTCGTCGAGGACGATCAGCCGTCCCTCGACGGCCACGTCCCACTCGTGTCCGGTGACGGGCTGCGCCAGCCGCAGCGTCACCCGGTCCCCCAGCGCGACCTCCACCGACGACCGGTCACCGAGTTCCACGTCCACGCCGTACTCCTCCTCCGCACCGGACCGCAGCCCCGGGCGCCGCCGTCACGCGGAGGCGCCCACCTGGAGCCGGTTCGGCCATCCTGCGTCGGCCACCGGTTCCAGCCGCAGTTCGGGTACTCCACCAGCCGTGCTACCCCGTCCCGGCGCCTCTACACAGCCGGATCCACATCGGTACCGGGTGCAACCAGTCCCGTCGAACTCCGGGTTCACCCGCGGCGCAGCGTCCACTGCAGCCAGGCCCGAACTCCGCGCGGGGCGACCCGCACCAACGGCAGTTCGACCCGCGAGCGGTGGGCCAGGGTCAACTGCTCGCGCAGCACCTCGACGAGAACGCGGGTGTCGTCGGCGGCGTCGTGCGGGCGCACCTGCGCGACCCCCCAGTGCGCCGCCAACGTCGCGAGCCGCAGGTTCTCCAGCGGGAGTTCCAGGCGCTTGGCCAGTTTCCACGTGCACAACCGTTGCCGCACCGGCAACCGGACGCCCGCGGCCTGCATCTCGGCGGCGATGAACTTCCAGTCGAACTTCGCGTTGTGGGCGACGAACACCCGCCCGGCGAGCAACCGGGCCAGCCGGGGTGCGACCTGGTCGAACGTCGGTGCCCCGAGGAGGTGCTCGGCCGTGATGCCGTGCAGATCGGTGGGGCCGGGGTCGCGCAGCGGGTCGACCAGCGTCGACCACGACTCCTCGACGACCCCGCGGGCGTCGAGCAACGTCACCGCGACCTGGACGATCCGGTCGCCGGCCTCCGGCCTCAGCCCCGTCGTCTCGACGTCCAGCACCGCGTAGCGGTGCCGGTAGCGCCAGGCCACCGCGCGCGGCAGGGGCGCGGCGGCCGGTGGGGCGGTCAGGCGGGTGGTCATCGGGTCTCCTCGCTGTGCAACGGGACAGACCATGGCAGACGGGTCCGACACCGGCCCCCACGCCCTCACCGTTCGACCGGGTTTCGAACGCTCGTCGCCGAACGGTGAACCGCGCCGACGGCAGGACGTTCCGCGCGGAGCTCCCCGCAGGGTGGATCCGGAACTCCTCGCCGAACGACTCCCGTCACGTGGCGCGGTCTGCGGGTCGCCCGAGTTCTCCGCCCTCACCCTTGACGACGGCAAGTTAGGCGCCTAACTTGCTGGTCGTGGACCTCGCGCACGAACTGCACGACCTGGTGCGGACCCTGGACCAGCACGCCGAACGAGCGCTGCGCCCCGAAGGACTCAGCTACCACCGCTACGTCGCCCTCGTCATCACCTCCGAGCACCCGGGCCTGACCGGCCGGCAGCTGGCCAGGGCCCTGGGCATCTCCGAGCCCTCCACGAGCACCCTGGTGCGCCAACTGGTGGCGGCCGGGCTGGTGCACGACGTGGCCCCGGCCGGCGCCGGCAACGTGCGCAGACTGGAGGTCACCGAACTCGGGAAGGCCACCAGGATCCGCTGCACCGACCTGCTCGGCGCCGCGCTCGAGGACAGCGCCCGGCGCATCGGCCTCGACCCGGACCGGCTGGCCGCCGCGGTGCGCGCCCTGCACGAGGAGGTCCGCCGCCCCGCCCCCGCGAACACACCCGCTCCCGCCTCCGAGGAGGACCAGTGATCCCCACCGCCGTCGTCGCCGCCCCCACCGCGGCCCTCATGCTCACCCGGCTCGGCCTGCTGGCCGCCCTGCACGTCGTGCCCAGCGACTACTCCCCGGTGCGCCACGCCGTCAGCGACTACGCCGTCGGCCGCACCCGCCGCCTCTCGACGGCCATGACGTGGGTCGGCGCCACCGCCTGGGCCGGGCTGGCGGCCACGGTGGCGATCGCCCTGCCTGGCTGGGAGCACCGGACGTCGGTGACGCTGTGGCTGCTGCTCCTCGCGCTCGTGTTCACCCTCCTGCCGCACCTGCCGACCGACCTGGAGGGCGCACCCCGCACCCGGACCGGGGTCCTGCACCACGTCGCGGCCATCACCTGGTTCGCCATCAGCTACTCGCTCACCGGCACCTTCCGCGACCTGTTCACCGGCAGCGCGCTCGGCGGTGCCCTGGGGGTGCTGCACCTGGTGGCGGCCGCCTCCTTGACCTGCCTGGTGCTCTCCCTCCCCGTCCGTCCCCTGCGAGCGCGCACCTTCGGTCTCAGCGAGCGGGTGTTCCTCGTGAGCATCGCGATCTCGTACCTGCTCGTGACGAGCGGTCTGCTCACCGGGGCCACCGGACGCTGACCGCGCCACCGTGAGGCCCTCGGCGCTGCTGACGTCCACCGACGAGCGACTGGCGCGGTCGCCGGCCTCGGTTCCTCGACCCGGCGGCGGCGCTGACCCGCTGACGGATCCCCGCTCGCGGGGTCAGTGGGCGACGGCGTCGGTGCGCTTCGACTTGCGGTGCACGGTGAGGTTCACCACCAGGACGACCAGCGCGCCGACGACCAGGCCGAGCACGGCGCTGAAGAACGTGTTGACGAGCCACCCGACGATTCCGCCGACCGCCCCGGTCGCCTCGTGCGCGGCCTCCTCGAGGTGGTGCACGAACTCGTACAGGGGGTGGAAACCGAGTTCGTCGGTGCCCACCAGCAGGATGTGCCCGCCCACCCACAGCATCGCGGCGGTGCCGACGACGGTGAGGAACGTCAGGAGCTTCGGCATGGCGTTGACCAGGCCGCGGCCGAACCGGGCGACGCCGGCCGACGGGCGCTGGGCGAGCTTGAGGCCGACGTCGTCCATCTTCACGATGAGCCCGACGGCGCCGTAGACCAGGACCGTGATGGCGATGCCGACGACGACGAGGATGATCAGCCGGGCCCAGAAGGACTGGTCGGCGACCTCGTTGAGCGAGATGACCATGATCTCGGCGGACAGGATGAGATCGGTGCGGATGGCCCCGGACACGACCGTCTTCTCGTCCTGGGGCCCGCCGTCCTTCGCGTGCCCGTGACCGCTGACCTTCGCCCAGACCTTCTCGGCGCCCTCGAAGCACAGGTAGGCACCACCCAGCATGAGGATGGGCGTGAGCAGGAAGTCGGCGAACTGACTGAGCAGCAGGATCGCCGGCAGGATGATCAGCAGCTTGTTGCGCAGCGAGCCGATCGCGATGCGCTTGATGATCGGCAGCTCGCGGTCGGGGGTGAGCCCACGCACGTACTGCGGGGTGACCGCGGCGTCGTCGACGACGACCCCGGCCGCCTTGGCGCCGGCCTTGGCGGCGGCGGCGCCGATGTCGTCGACGGAGGCCGCCGCCGCGCGCGCGATGAGCGCGACGTCGTCCAGCAGGGCCACGAGTCCACCGGCCACGGCGGGTTCCTCCTCGGTCGGGCGTTCAGAGCCCTCTCAGGTTGTCACGGCCTTGCGCACCCAGCGCCCCGAGGAGCGCCCGCACGAACAGCTCGCTGCGGGCGCTGATCTCGTCGCCGCCCCCCAGGGCCGGCGAGTCGGCCGGCAGGCGGTGCACCTCGTCGAGCAGCGCCAGGCAGACCCCACGGGTCCAGGCCGGGTCGGCGGTGGCGATGACCCCCGCCTCGTGCAGCCGCTCGAAGAGCCGGGTCATCCGCTCGAGGGACCGCGGCCCCGGGGTGTCGGCGAGCGCCAGGGCGAACCGGTTGGCGATCTTCAGCGCGAAGACGCGGTGCGAGAGCTCGCACAGCAGGGCCAGGGGGTCGTCGGTCGCGGCCTCGGCCTCGTCGAAGGCCAGCTCGTAGCGGCAGTTCAGCTGGTCGGCCAGTGCGGTGAGGAGAGCCGTCCGGTTGGCGAAGCGCCGGTGGACGGTTGCGCGGGCGAGCCCGGCGGCGTCGGCGATCCGCTCCAGCGGCGCGTTCGGGTCGGCCGCCAGCACGCCCTCGGCCGCCTCGAGGATGCGGGCCGTGCTGCGTTCGGCGTCCGCACGGACGCGTCGGGTGCCGGTCACGGGCCCAGCGTAACTGACACAGAAGTGTCGCAGTTCTCTTGACGAAACTGCGACAGGCGTGTTGCAGTTCTCGCCTCGACCCACCTGAGGAGAAACCCGTGGACCTCCGACTCACCGACCGACGCGTCCTCGTCACCGGCGCCAGCCGCGGCATCGGCCTCGCGATCGTGCAGGCCTTCCAGGCCGAGGGCGCCGACGTCGTCGCCACCTCCCGCAACAGCACCCCCGAACTCGACGACACCGGCGTGCAGTTCTTCGCCGCCGACCTGGCGACCCCCGACGGACCGCGCGAACTGCTCGAAGCCGTCCTGTCCGCGGACTCACGCCTGGACGTGCTCGTGAACAACGCCGGCGGCGGCAGCGGCACCCCGGACGCGCTCACCGATCCCTTCGGCGGCACCGACGCGCAGTGGGCCCAGATGCTGGACCTCAACCTGCTCGCGGCCGTGCGCACCACGCGCGCCGCCCTGCCGGCGTTGCTGACCGCCGGCGGCGCCGTCGTCAACGTCTCCTCCGACAGCGCCCGCCGCCCGGGCGGCGCGCTGTCCTACTCGACCGCCAAAGCCGCGCTGAGCGCCTTCTCCCGCGGACTCGCCGAAGCCGTCGGGCCCCGGGGCGTGCGGGTGAACGTCGTCAGCCCCTCCGCGACGCTGACCCCGCTCATCGCGGGCGAGGACGGCATCGCCCGCCTCATCGCGACCGCCTCCGGCGTCGACCACGACGCGGTCCTCGCGAACTTCCCGCAGCAGACCGGGATGCTCACGGGCCGGTTCATCGACCCGGCCGAGATCGCCCGGGCCGTCGTGCTGCTGGCCTCCCCGACCATGCCCAGCGCCGTCGGGCAGAACTGGGGGGTGGACGCGGGAGCCGTGAAGGTGGCCTGACCCCACCGCCGGCGCTCCGGGGAACAGCCGCCCGGGTTCGGCGTTCGGCACGGTCGTCGCTGGCCGTCCGGCCGAGGAGCCCGCCATGTCCGACCGTCCCGTCCAGCACGTCCCCACCGCTCACGCCGGCCACCACCGGCGACGTGGGCGGTGGCGGCCCGGGCCACGTCGCACTGCCTCACCGGCTGCGCCGTCGGCGAGGTCCTCGGCATGGTCGTCGGTACCAGCCTGGGTCTGCACAACGCGGCCACGGTCGCCCTCTCGGTCGCCCTGGCGTTCGTCTTCGGGTACGCGCTGACGTCAGGATCGACGTCAGGAGGCGGCGGTGCGCCGACGTGGAGCCTGCGTCGCCTGCTGACGGGCGAACCGGCGGGTGGCGTCGACTAGCGCGGGATCCGCAGGTCGTACTGCGCGACCTTGCGGTAGATCGTCGCCCGGCTCATCCCCAGCTCCTGCGCCGCCTGCTTCATCGACACCCCCGGCGTCGTCAGCACGCGCACGATCTCGTCGCGCTCGAGCGCCTCGATGCGCGACAACCGGTGCCCGGACCCGCTGAACACCTCCGCCGGCAGGTGCCGCACGTCGACGGTGTCCGCCTGCAGCGCAGCGCCTCGCACGACGCGGTGCAACTGGTCGACGTTCCCCGGCCACGGGCACGTCTCCAGCGCCCGGGCGGCGGCGGGGGTGATGTCCAGGTCGCGACCGCGGGTCTGGCGGACGAAGTGCGCCGCCAGCGGGAGCACGTCCGCCGTCCGTTCGCGCAGCGGCGGGACGGGCACCACCGCGTCGACCAGCGCCGCCAGGGACGCGGGCACCTCGGCGAGGTCCTCGGCCGTCAGGACCACCGGCAGGTCGGGCCGGACGGCGCGGGCGGTCACGATGAGCGAGCACAGCTCGTCGGCGGCCCGGGCCGGCAGGCTGTCCACCTCGCACACGACGACGGCCGTGTCGGCCTTGCCGAGTTCGGGCGACCACAGCGCCAGCCACGCGTCGAGGTCCTGCGGCGCCGGTGGGCTCGCCGACAGGATCCGGTCGCGCGGGCGGACCCGGCGCACCGCCTGGGCCAGCACGGTCGAGCGCCCCGACCCGCGCTCGCCCACCGCGACGACGACGCGCCCGTCGCGCACGACGTCCTCGCACCGCTGCAGCACCGCCCGCCAGGGCGCGGACAGCCCCTGCACCGTCCCGCTCCCCGGTTCGAGGGTGCCGCCCCGCACGTGGAAGACCTCCCCGCGCGGAGCCGGCCGCGGGGCCCGCCCGCGCGAGCGGGCCAGCATGAGCGCCGACGTCGCGCCCGCCGCGGACTGCGCCAGGGCGAGCAGCAGCTTGCCGGGCTGCTCGGCCCACGTCGTGATGTTGACGCTGCCCTCGAGCCGGCCGCTGACGGGGTCCAGCACCGGCACGGCCGCGCACGTGTACCCGGCCAGGCTCGTGCTGTAGTGCTCCTCGGCCCGCACCACCGACGGCAACCGGTCGGCCAGCGCCAGGCCCAGCCCGCTGGTGCCGGCCTCGCGCTCGGAGAAGGCGAACCCCGGCGCGAGGTGCACCGCGTCCAGGCTGCGCAGCAGCGAGGTGTCCCCCGACAGCCGGTTCAGGACGAGTCCCTCTGCGTCGGTGAGCATGAGGCTGACGGGTTCGTCGGCGAGCGTGCGGTGCAGGTCGGTGAGGACCTCGCGGCCGCACTCGAAGAACAGCGAGTCCTGCTCCCACGTGCCGGAGAACACCGGTTCGACGTCGTCCGTGCGCACTCCGTAGTCGGAACTGCGTCGCCAGGACGCGACGAGCCGGTCGGGGACCTGCACACCGGTGCGCAACGGGTGGACGGCGCGTCGCCGAGCCGCATCGCTCATGGGCCCACCGTACGACCCGGCCGGGGACCGCACGAGCCGTTCCGTCTCAAAGTGAGACACCGGGCACCTCCCCCGCGCCCCGGACGTCCCTACCGTCGAGACACGCAGAGCCCGTCACTGGAGATGGAGAGCAGCATGTACACCAAGGACGGCGAGAAGTACTTCATCGTCGACGCGCACATCGCGCTGTGGGACGCCCGCCCGGAGAACCAGCGGAACGTCCACGGCAAGCAGTTCATCGACTGCTTCTACGACTACCACCGCAACCTCAGCCCGGACTCGGAGCTGTGGTCGTACGAGGAGTACCTGTACCAGGGCGGCGAGCGCCTCATGCACGACGTCTTCGAGGTCGGCTACGCCGACCACGCGATCTTCCAGCCGGCCCGGCTCGGCGAGTTCTACCGGAAGGGGTTCGGGCAGACCGCCGAGGCCCTGGAGCTCACCCGCAAGCACCCCGACAAGCTGACCTACAACCACTACTTCGACCCCCGCGACGGCGAACGCGGCCTGGACCGGCTGCGGCAGGACGCCGAGGAGATGAACCTGCAGGGCGTCAAGCTCTACACCGCCGACTGGCACGGCGACTCCCGCGGCTACAAGCTGTCCGACCCGTGGACCTACCGGTACCTGGAGGTGTGCCGCGAGGTCGGGATCAAGAACATCCACGTCCACAAGGGCCCCACGATCCGGCCGCTGGACCGGGACGCGTTCGACGTCGCCGACGTCGACCACGTCGCGACCGACTTCACCGACCTGAACTTTGTCGTGGAGCACTGCGGGCTGCCCCGGCTGGAGGACTTCTGCTGGATCGCCACGCAGGAACCCAACGTGTACGCCGGCCTCGCGGTCGCCATCCCGTTCATGCACACCCGCCCGCGGTACTTCGCGCAGATCATCGGTGAACTGCTGTACTGGCTGGACGAGAACCGGATCTTCTTCTCCAGCGACTACGCGCTGTGGACGCCGAAGTGGCTGGTCGAGACGTTCGTGGACTTCCAGATCCCCGAGGACATGAGCGAGTACGCGCCGCTGACGACCGACCAGAAGAAGAAGATCCTCGGGCTGAACGCCGCCGCGGTGTACGGCATCCCGGTACCGGAGGAGCTGCAGGTCGCGAACCCGCCGCAGCTGGCCGAACCGCAGGCCGTGGCGGTGGCTTGATGACGACCACCACCCTTGACCTGCGACAGGAGTGCCTCGACGCGCTGTCGGCCGTGCTCGACCCCGAACTCGACGAACCCATCACCGACCTCGGGTTCGTGCGGTCCCTGGACGTCGAGGGGTCGACCGTGACGGTGCACCTGCGGCTGCCGACGTCGTTCTGCTCGCCGAACTTCGCCTACCTCATGGCCTCGGACAGCAAGGACGCGCTCGCTGAACTGCCCGGGGTGTCGCAGGTCGTCGTCGAACTCGACGACCACCACGACTCCGACCTCATCAACGCCGGTCTCGCGGCCGACGCCGGGTACAAGGGGACGTTCAAGCACGAGGCCGAGCAGGACCTCGACGAACTGCGGCTGACGTTCCGCCGCAAGGCGCACACGGCGGCCATGGAACGCGCCCTGACGACGCTGCTGCGCGCGGACGCCTCCCTGCGGGAGGAGGAGGTCGGCGAGGTGACGCTCGCCGACCTGCGCGACGAGCGCACGACGACGGCGCTGCTGCGCCGGCGGGTCGCGCTCGGCATCTCCACCGAACCCGGGGCGACCGTCCTCGTCGACGACCACGGTCGGGCGTACCCGCGCGAGGAGGTGCCGATGCGGTTGCGGCGCGCGCGCTCCACGCGCATCTCCATCGACGGCAACGCGCACTTCTGCCGGGGTCTGCTGCGCACCCGCTACCCCGGGTCCGAACAGGACCAGACGGTCCGGCCGGAGGGCGCCGAACCCGGCGACCACCCGTTGCTGCCCCTCACCCCCGTCTCCACCAGGGAGTTCTCCGCATGAGCACGATGAAGGCCGTCCGGGTCGTCGGGTACCACCAGCCGCTGCAGATGCAGGAGGTTCCCACCCCTGAGGTCACCGGCCCGTTCGACGTCATCGTGAAGATCGGTGGCGCAGGGGTGTGCCGCACCGACCTGCACATCCTCGAGGGGCAGTGGGAGCAGAAGTCCGGCGTGAGGCTGCCGTACACGATCGGCCACGAGAACGCCGGCTGGGTCACGGCCGTCGGCTCGGCGGTCACGAACGTCGCCGAGGGCGACAAGGTGATCCTGCACCCGAACGTGACCTGCGGGCTGTGCCGGGCGTGCCGCTCCGGCGACGACGTGCACTGCGTGAACAAGCTGTTCCCCGGCATCGACACCGACGGCGGGTACGCGGAGCACCTCAAGACCTCGGCACGGGCGGTCGTGAAGATCGACGACTCCCTCGAGCCGGCCGACGTCGCGGCGCTGGCCGACGCGGGTCTGACGGCGTACCACGCGTGCGCCAAGGCGGCCCGGCGGCTGCGACCGGTCGACAGGGTCGTCGTCATCGGCGCCGGCGGGCTCGGGCACATCGGGATCCAGGTCCTCGCGGCGATGACCGCCGCCGAGATCGTCGTCGTCGACCGCAACCCCGACGCCGTGAAGCTCGCCCTGTCGATCGGTGCGCACCACGCCGTCGTCGCGGACGGTTCCCACGTCGAGCAGGTGCTGGAACTCACCGGCGGCCACGGCGCGGAGGTCGTCGTCGACTTCGTCGGCGAAGGTGGTTCGACGTCCGAGGGCGTGCGGATGCTGCGGCAGGCCGGGGACTACCACGTCGTCGGGTACGGCGAGAACATCGACGTCCCGACGATCGACATCATCTCGGCCGAGATCGACTTCATCGGCAACCTCGTGGGGTCGTACAACGACCTCACCGAACTGATGGCGCTGGCCGCCCGCGGGCTGGTGAAGCTGCACACCGCCAAGTACGCGCTCGACGACTTCCAGACGGCGATCGACGACCTGGACGGCGGGCGGGTGCGGGGCCGGGCGATCCTCGTCCCCTGAGGCGTCCTGGTCGCGGTCCGGGTGGGGACCGTTGACGCATCGGGCCGGTAGGTTCGGCCCTTCGCGTCAACGGTCCCCAACCGCCCACCCCCTCAGCGCAGGGCGGCGAGGATCGCGTCGTGGACGCCGGTGTTGTCCTGCACCCGGCCCAGAGCCGCCGAGCCGGGGCCGGTGGCGGTCAGCGGGGTGGCGGCGCCGGTGTGCTCGGTCGTGGTCCAGTCGACGGTGAACTGCAGGTCGGTCCCGTGGACGGTGAACGGCCCGTCCTCGGCGGAGTCGGCGTCTCCGCTCTCGTCCTCCTCGGACACGTTCTCGATCGCCAGACCTCCGGTCTCGTGGTCGCCGACGACGACCACGAGGGTGTCGGGGTTGGCCTCGACGAAGTCCAGGACGAGCGCGACGGTGGCGTCCAGGGCGGCGCCCGCGGCGATCGTGAGGTGGGCGTTGTTGTGGTGCGCCATCTCGTCGATGCCCTCCTCCTCGATGAGCAGGAAGAACCCGTCCTCGTCGGTCGACAGCGTGTCCAGCGCCTTGGCGGCCATGTCGGGCAGCGGGACGGACGGGTCGTAGATCGCGCCCTCGCCCTCGTTGCGGTGCTCGAACATCTCCTCGTTGGCGAACAGGCCCAGGAGCTTGGAGGAGGTGGCGGCCGCGAGCTCGTCGGCGTCGGAGACGTACTCGTAGCCGAGGTCCTGCGCGCGCTCGACGAGGTTGCCGGCCGTGCCGGAGCTCTCCTCCGTCGGGTCGGTCGCCGGGTGGTCGGGCCAGGCACCCTCCTCGCCCGGCGGCAGCCAGCGGTCCTCCCCGCCGCCGAGGACCACGTCCGGCCTCGTCTCCTCCAGGTACTGCCGGGCGATCTCGCTCTGGTCGTCGCGGTCCAGGACGTGCGACCCGAAGGACGCCGGGGTGGCGTCGGTGACCTGCGACGTCGTCACGAGCCCGGTGGCCTTGCCCAGGTCGCGCGCCGCCTCCAGCAGTGTCGGGACGGGGTTGCCGTCGACGTCGACACCGACCGCGCCGTTGTAGGTGCGGACCCCCGTCGCGTACGCGGTGGCCGCGGCCGCGGAGTCGGTGACGGTCTCCAGCGGGTCGGCCGGATCGGTGTGGACCCAGCCGCTGACCTCCAGGCTGTCCATCGCCAGCTCCGCGTCCTGGCCCACGGTGGCCAGCCGGACGAGCTCGCGGTGCGCGATGCCCATCCCGTCGCCCTGCAGCACGATGACGTTCCTCGCGCGGTCGTGCCCGTACCTCCCGTCGCCTCCCCCGTGGGGGCCGTCGCCGGGCGGGGAGGAGGCGCCCGTGGCGCAGGACGTCAGGGCCAGCGTGAGAGCTGCGGCCAGGGCCAGGGTGGTCTTCGCGTGTCGCACGGATCCTCCTCGCGTCGTTGCGATGAACCGGCACACCCTCCCACTCAGCGCGGGCTCGGGCCAGCCCAGCCGTCAGCCCTTCACCGCCCCCGACAGCATCCCGGCGATGAACCGCCGCTGCCCGAACAGGTAGGCCAGCACGATCGGCACCGCCACGATCGTCGCGGCGGCCGCCAGCAGCTGGGTCTGCGTCGTGTGCTGGCCCTGGAAGAACGCCAGGCCCAGCGGCGCCGTGCGCCACCCCTCACCGGGGATCATCACCAGCGGCAGCAGGAACTCGTTCCAGGTCCACATCCCGACGAGCAGGCCCATGGTCGCCAGCGCCGGCCGGGCGCTGGGCACGAGCACCCGCCACAGCACCACCCGGTCGCTGGCGCCGTCCATCCGCGCGGCCTCCAGCACCGTCGAGGGGAAGGACAGGAAGTAGTTGCGCATCCAGAACGTGCCGAACGCCAGCGACTGCGCCGTCTGCGGGAACAGCAGCGCCCAGTAGGTGTCGGTCAGTCCCCAGCCGCGCAGGTCGTGGTACAGCGGGATGACGAACGACTCCACGGGCAGCATCAGCCCGAGCAGGACGACGTGGAACAGCACCGTGCGGCCGGGGAAGCGCATGGTGGCGAACGCGTAGCCCGCCAGCGTCGACAGGAGGCCGGTGAGGACGACCACCCCGGCGGCGACGAGCACGGAGTTCACCAGGTACCGGGAGAACCGGCCCTCGGTCCAGGCCGTCGCGAAGTTCCCCAGCGACACCGACGACGGCAGCGAGAACCCGACCCGCAGCTCGCCCGCCGGTGTCACGGCCGACAGCAGCACCCCCAGGAGCGGGACGAGCGCGCCGACGGCGAACACCGTCAGCAGGACGTAGTTCAGCGTCGTCTCGACGCGGCCGATCCGCACGTCAGTCCTCCTCCCGCGGTTGCACCCGCGAGATCAGCAGCGACACGAGCAGGATGACCAGCGCGAGCGTGATGCCGATGGCGCACGCCGACCCCACCTGGTTGGTCAGGAACGCCCGTTCGTAGGCCAGGTACGCCGGCACGGTCGTCGCGTTCCCCGGTCCGCCCCGCGTCGTCACGTAGACGAGGTCGAACGTCTTCAGGGCGGCGACGACGGTCAGCGTCAGCGCGACGGCGACCTGCCCACGCAACCCCGGCAGGGTGATCGCGAAGAACTCGCGGATCAACCCGGCCCCCTCCAGCCGGGCCGCCTCGTACAGCTCGCGGTCGATCTGCGCGGCCCCGGTGAGGAACAGCACCAGGCACAAACCGGTACCGACCCAGCTGCCGACCAGCCCGACGGCCGGCAGCGCCGTCCCGAAGTCGCCCAGCCACGACCGGGTCGCCACCTCGAGCCCGATCGCCCGCAGCACCTGGTTGAGCAACCCGTCGGGCGCGTAGATCGCCAGCCACGACGTCGCGACGACGACCGACGCGACGACCTGCGGCAGGAACACCACCGTCCGGAAGAACCCGAGCCCGCGCATCCGCACGGCGCGGCCCATGACGGCCGTCAGCAGCAACCCGAACACCACGGGCAGCACCGAGAAGAACGCGATGAGGACGAAGGCGTGCCCGAAGGCGGCCCGGATCCGGGGGTCGGTGACGATCTCGACGTAGTTGTCGCCGCCCACCCACGTCGCCAGCGTCAGCCCGTTCCAGTCGAAGAACGAGATCCACACGCTCTGGCCCAGCGGGTAGAGCAGGAACACGCCGAGCACGGCCAGCGCCGGAGCGAGGTACAGGTACGCCTTCCACTGCCGCCGCGGCCGCGGCCCGCGTCCCGGAACCTGCCGGGCCGCGCCACGAGCGCGCTGGAGGACGGCCACTCAGCGGTCCTGCTGGAAGGCGGCGTAGTCGTCCTGCAACGTCCGGGTGAACTGCTCCGGGGTGGCCTGCCCACCGGTGAGCTGCTGCACCGCGCCCGTGAGGGTGTCGTAGAACGTCGGCGTGGCGTAGTCGAGGTAAGGCACCAGACCCCCGTTCCGGCTGACCCCCTCCCAGCTGGTGGCGACGTCGCCGGCCAGCGTGCCCGACTGCGCCTGGTAGCCGTCGGGGAACACCACCGGCAGGTTGCCGGTGTCGACGAGGACCTGACCGGCCGCGGCGTTCGTCACGAAGTCGACGTAGGCGGCGGCCGCGTTGGCGTTGGCCGTCCTCGCCGTCAGCGCCCAGGCCAGCCCGACGCCGCCCAGCGTCTCGGGTTTCCCGTCGACACCGGCGAGCGCGACGAAACCCACGTCGGCACCCATCGCCCCGGCCAGCGTCGCCAGCTGCCAGGTGCCGTTGAACAGGAAGACGCCCTCGCCGCCGGCGAACCGGGCGACGGCGTCGTCCTCGGCGACGCCGTTGTGCCCGTCGGGCAGGTACTCCCGCGTCGCCCACTCCTGCAGCGTCGTCGCCGAGGCCACGACGTCCGGGTCGGTCCAGGCGCCACCCGAGCCGGAGACGAGGTCGCCGGCGGCCTGCTCCCCCGCCGTCGCCGACAGCAGCGCACCGAAGACGTGGATCCCCGGGCTCTTGTCGGCGTCGCCGTACTGGATGGGCAGCAGCCCCGCGGCCGCGACGACGGGCAGCGCGGCCTGGAACTCCTCCATGGTCGCCGGTGCGGCCAGTCCGGCCTGCTGCAGCAGCCTCTTGTTGTAGTACAGCCCGACGATCTCGCCGGTGGCCGAGACGCCGTAGAGGTTCCCCTCCCGCCACTTCCTCCCGTCCTCGCTGAACCTGTTCAGGCTCAGCAGGTCCGCCGGGTAGCGCTGGGTCCAGCCGTACAGCTCGTCCCACGGGTCGACCGGTTGCAGCAGCGCGGCCTCGACGAACGCGCCCATGTCGGGGTAGCCCTGGTTGGCCTGCACGACGTCGGGGGCGTCGTCCCCGGACAGCGCGAGCCGCAACGTCGTCTTGAGGTCGTCGAACGAACGCGACACCCGCTCGACCCTCACGTTGGGGTACTTCTGCATGAACTGCTCGTTGAGCTGCTCGGTCGCGGCGTCGATGCCTTCGTCGGTGTTCTGGTCCCACACCGTCAGGGTGATGTCGCCGAGCGCGGCGATGTCGGTGGACACCGGCTCCGAACTCGTCGTCTGCGATCCGCCGCCGTTCGAGGACCCGGGCGTGCACGCGGCCGCGACCCCCGCGCCGGTGGCGGCCAGGCCCAGCAGCACCGAACGCCGGGCCGTGAACTGTGTGGTCACTGTTCCTCCTGCTCCTGCGAACCCGAACGGGCCCAGTCGTGGACGAGGTCGAACCCTTCCCGCGGTCCCTCGTCCTCCAGGAACCGCAGCACGTCGCGGGGTCCGGGGGCGCTGGCCGCTCCCCCGAGCCCGCGCACGGACAGGCTGGCGACCAGCCCGGCGAACCGCAGCCGCTGCCGCAGGTCCCAGCCGAGGCGGGTGGCGGTCATCAGCCCGGCGACGAAGACGTCCCCGGCGCCGGTCGGGTCGATCGCGGGGACCTCCAGCGCGGGTTCCTCCACGAGGGAGCCGTCGTGGATCGCCAGGCAGCCGCGCGGTCCGCGGGTGACGACCACCGTGCCGACGCGTTCGGCGAGCACGCCGGCGGCGGTGTGGACGTCGTCGGTGCGGGTGTAGCTCATCGCCTCGACCTCGTTGGGGACGAACACGTCGACGTCGGCGAGCCGGTCCAGCACGACGGGGGACCACTCGTGGGTGGCGTCCCAGCCGACCCCGCCGAAGACCGTCGTCCCGGCCGCTCGCAGCGGGCCCACCCAGCGCGGGAGGTCGGTGGCCATCCCGACGTGGCAGGTCGCGGCCGTCGGCGGGGTCCCGGGCCAGTCCCGCGGCACCTCCGTCCCGGCCTCCTCGTAGGTGATGAAACTGCGGTCGTGCTCGTCGGTGACGGCGACGGTCACCGCGGTGCGCGCGGTGTCGCTGCGCTGCAGCCAGGTCAGGTCGAGGTTCGGCTCGGTGGCCAGCGACCGGGCGAGCTCGTCGCCGAAGACGTCGCGACCGAGCACGGCCAGCAGCCCGGTGCGTGCGCCGAGGCGGGCCGCGGCCACCGCCCGGTTCGCCGTGCCGCCGGGACTGAGGACGAACCCGTCGGCGAAGACCTCCGCCCCGGGTTTCGGCAGCGAGGACCCGGAGAACACCAGGTCGCAGAACAACCGCCCGCCCAGGAGGACGTCGAGATCCATGGTTCCTCCCGCGAGCCTCGTCCGGTGTCTCGTGAGCATGCCGCTGCTCTGCACGGATGTGCAAGGGTCTGCGCGACGGTGATCGTGTCCGGTGCTCGACCCTGGCGGGGTCTGCGCGACGTTGCTACCGTCGTGGCGTGATCTCGAGCGAGCGGCGACGGCGCATCCTCGTCGCCGTGCAGTCCGACGGCGCGGCCAGCGTGCGCCGGCTCGCCGAGGAACTGCAGGTCAGCGAGTCGACCATCCGGCGCGACCTCGAGTACCTCGACCGCGGCGGGGAGCTGCTGCGCACCTACGGCGGGGCGATGACCGCCCAGCCCGCCGCCGACGGGAACGGCGTCGAATCCCCGTTCGGCGTCGAACGCGACCGGCACCTCGACCTCAAGAGCCGGGTCGCCGCACGGGCCGTCGAACTCGTCGAGGACGGGGACGTCGTCGTCCTGGACATCGGCACCACGACACCGCTGGTGGCCCGCGGGCTGCGCGGCCGCGACGTCACCGTCGTCACCTCCAACCTCGGGGTGCTCGACGAGTTGCGCGACGACGACCGGGTCGACGTCGTCCTGCTCGGTGGCGTGCTGCGGCGGAACTACCAGACCCTGGTGGGTCCCTTCACCGAGGCGACGTTGCGGCAGGTGAACGCCGACGTGGTGTTCCTGTCCTGCACGGGCGTGAAACCCACGGGGCGCGTGGTCGACAACATGGCGGTCGAGACCCCGGTCAAGCAGGCGATGGTCGAGGCGGCCGAACGGGTCGTCGTGCTGGCGACGGAGGCGAAGTTCCCCGGGCAGGGTTCGTACCGCCTGTGCTCGCTGTCCGAGGTCGACGTCCTGGTGACGACGACCGGTGCCCCGCAATCCACCACGGACCTGTGCCGTGAAGCCGGCGGAAAGGTGATCAGGGCATGAAGCTGTGCATCCTCGGCGGTGGCGGTTTCCGCACCCCGTACGTCCACCAGGCGCTGCTGCGGGACGCGGGAAGCCCCCGCGTCGACGAGGTCGCGCTGTACGACACCGACGCCGGCAAGCTCGAGGGCATGGTGCGGATCCTGCGCCAGATCTCGGAGGGTTTCCCCGACGCCCCGCGTCTGGTGCCCACGACCGTCCTCACTGAGGCTCTGCAGGGCAGCGACTTCATCTTCGCCGCCGTCCGCATCGGCGGCCTGCAGGGGCGCTGCTGCGACGAACGGGTCGCGCTCGACCTCGACGTGCTGGGGCAGGAGACGACCGGGCCGGGTGGGTTGGCCTACGCGCTGCGCACCGTGCCGTTCATGCTCGACGTCGCCCGGCAGGTCCGCGACCTCGCCCCGGACGCCTACTTCCTGAACTTCACCAACCCCGCCGGGATCATCACCGAGGCGATGCAGTCGGTCCTGGGTGATCGCGTCCTCGGGATCTGCGACACCCCGTCGGGTCTGGGGCGGCGGATCGCCGCGCAGCTCGGCCTGGACCACACCCGCGTGCAGATGGACTACGTCGGGCTGAACCACCTGGGCTGGATGCGCCGCCTGGTGTTCGACGGCACCGACGTGCTGCCCCGGTTGCTGGCCGACGACGCCGCGCTGGAGGTCCTGGAGGAGGGTCTGGTGTTCGGCGGGGAGTGGTTGCGCACGCTCGGCGCCGTTCCCAACGAGTACCTGTACTACTACTACTCCAACCGTGAGGCCGTGGCCTCGATCAGGAGTGCGCAGCAGACCCGCGGTGAGTTCCTGCTGTCGACGCAGGGGAAGTTCTGGGAGGACCTCGCGACGACCTCGGACGCGGCGGGGTTGTGGCGGGACACGGTGACGGCCCGCAGCGCCAGCTACATGGCCGAGGCCAAGGGCGGCGAGCAGGGTGCACCGGCTCACCAGGACCAACCTGAACTCGACCCCGCGCACCAGGGGTACGCCGGGGTGGCGCTGGCCGTCATGGCCGCGATCAGCCGCAACGAGCGGTCCACGATGATCCTCAACGTCCGCAACGGCGGCACGATCGCGGGCCTGCCCGACGACGCCGTCGTCGAGGTTCCGACCACGGTGGACGCCAACGGTGTGCACCCGCTGTCGACGCCGGCGCCGGACCTGCACCAGCTGGGGTTGATGCAGCAGGTCAAGGCCGTCGAACGGCACACCATCGCCGCGGCCGTCCACGGAGACCGCGCCGAGGCGCTGCGTGCCTTCGCGTTGCACCCGCTCGTGGATTCGGTCCAGGTGGCCCGGAAACTGCTCGACGGCTACGTCGAGGCGATCCCCGAGGTCGCCGCCGTCTTCACCCCCTGACCCTCCTCCCCCGCGATCAAGGATTCACCCGCGGCGATCAAGGACTCGAGAGTTCCGCGTCCGTGGTCGAGTCCTTGATCGCCGGGTGAGGTCGCGGGGGGTGACGACGCCGATCGTCGCGTCCCTCCACCGCGTCGCCGTCGGTGCGGTTGCGGTTCAGTCGATCCCGTAGCGGGCCCGCCGCACCGGATCGGCGGCTGCGCCCCAGCTGCCGTCCGGGTTGGGGCGGTTCTCCCGGGCCAGGTCCCGGGCCAGCCGGTCGATGACGTACGCCAGGTCGACCCGGGTGAGCACGGTCTGCGGCAGCGCGACGTCCCCGTGGGCGGCGCCCAGCAGCGCACCGGTCACGGCCGAGACCGCGACGAGGTGGGGGGCGGTGGCGGCCAGCGCGAAGGCCGCTCCGGCGGCATCCGCGCCGGGGTGGCTCAACAGGCAGTAGGTCGCGCCCCACAGCGTGGACGCGGCGCTGTCGTCGGGAGCGCCGGACCGCAGGACGACCGGCGAGGCGGGCGTCTCACGGGCGGCGCGGACGGCGTCGTCGACGACCGAGACGGCCGCGAAGTCGACCCCGAGCAGGATGGCCGAGGTGATGCCCTCGGCGACGGCGTCGCCCACGTCGCCGGTGCGCACGGCGGCGCCGGCCACCAGGACGGCGAGGGCGGACGGGGCGAAGGACCTCGGTCCGTGCGTCAGGGCGGCGGAGTCGACGGCCGACTCGACGGCCCTGGCCGGGTCGCGCTCCACCTGCGCGGCCAGGGGCAGCGCGCGGGCGAGGGCGTGCCACCCGTCGGACGTCGTCACCGGGTCGGTGCGGGTTCCGCCGCTGCCGGTCGCGAGGCCACGGACGGTGTCGGCGGCCTCCCCGACGGGCTGGGCGAACAACGGGACCTCGTCCAGCCAGGCACCGGTCGACGACGGGGCGCGCCCGGTCGCCGTCCACATCCTCACCCAGCGGCGGTAGGCCTCGAGCAGGTCGGCGCGCGCGTCGGGCGTTCCGCCCAGCGCCCGCCGCAGGGACGTGCGGATGCTGGCGGCGGCCGTGAAGCACGCGAGCTGGGTGGCGACCCCGTGCCGCAGCGTTGCGTTCGCTGCCTCCGTCGAGGCGGCACCGGAGCCCAGCACCTCGCCCACGGCCAGGCCGTGCAGCAACCCGCGCACGCGCGAACCCACCTGGGAGCCGTCGACCTGTGGCGGGACTCCCGGTCCGGCCTGGCCTGCATCGTTCACGCAGAGGACGTCGGCCGCCGCGGGACCGGCATCAAGCCGGAGGGTTCCGAATCCACCCGGTTGGCCCGCACCGCGCTCACGGCTCGCGCAGGAGCCGCTGCTCGACGCCGTCGTACTCCCCGGCCGCCGCGCCGAGCCGGTTCCCGAGTTCCTGGAGCCCGTCACCGGCTTGTCGTGCGGCGTCGGCGAGGGCGTCGAAGAACGCCTGCGCCACACGCGCGGACCGGCCGGGCACCCAGGTCGCCACGCTGCCGGAGGCCTCGGTCAGTCCTGACTCCTGCCCACCGGTCGAGGAGGAGTCCTCACGCAGCACGCCGGCCGCCGCGCTGAGTTCTTCCGTCGTGACCCCGAGCCGCATCGTCCCCGCCTCTCCGCAGTCCCGGAGTGCTCCGGGTGCGGCGACCGTACCCCGACGTCGCGGACCGGATCGGCCGCCGTCCACAACGTGGTCGAGGGCGTGACCGCGTCCGTCGGTCCTCGGGAGAAACGCTCAACTGTTGAAGCTGGCGTACGATTGAAGGGACAACTACTTGGGAGGCGTGATGAGCCGCACCGGACGTCTGGAGCTCGGGTTCCTGACCTTCGTCGCCGACGGCGGATCCGGCAGCGCGGGCGCCGCGTTGCGCGACGGTCTGTCCCTCGTGCGCCACGCCGAGGACCTCGGCTTCGACTCCGCCTGGGTGCGGGTGCGCCACCACGAGCCGTTCCTGTCCTCGCCCATGACCTTCTTCGCCGCGGCGTCGCAGGTGACGAGCCGCATCGCGCTGGGCACGGGCGTCATCCCCATGCGCTACGAGGACCCGCTGCGGCTCGCCGAGGACGCGGCCACGGTCGACCTGCTCAGCGGGGGCCGGCTCGAACTCGGTCTCAGCAACGGCATCCCGCCGCTCGCCGCGGCGCTCGACCCGATCCACGGAACGTCCGAGCGGGGTTTCGCCGGGGAGGCCCAGCACCGCATCGAGGTCCTGCGCCGCGCCGTCTCCGGCGCCCCCATCGCCCAGGCCGCCGCACCGTACATGGGTGTGCCCGAAGGCGGCGACCTCGTCGTCACCCCCCACGCCCCCGGTCTGTCCGACCGCCTCTGGTACGGCGCGGGCAGCGAACGGACCGCCGTCCGCACGGGCGAGCAGGGTCTCGACCTGCAGGTCTCGACGTTGAACACCGAGGAGACCGGCGAGCCGTTCGATGTCGTGCAGGCGCGGCAGATCCGCAGCTACCGCAGGGCCTTCGCCGAGGCCGGTCACGCCGATCGGCGTGCGGCGCGCACGTCCGCGGGTCGCATCGTGCTGCCCTTCCTCGACCGCCAGGACGCCGACGACCACCAGGTGTTCATCGAGGGGTACAGCTCCGGCATGACGTCGGACGGACGGCCGAAGGACCCCTCGCCCTTCCCCGTGCGGTTCAGTCCCGTCCTCAGCGGTGCACCTGAGGGAATCGTCGAGGAACTGCTGGCCGACGAGGCCGTGCGCGAGACCGACGGACTGGTGATCGTGCTGCCTGCCGAGGGGAGCCTCGAGGTCCACCGGCGCGTGCTCAGCGCCGTCGCCGAACACGTCGCACCGCACCTGGGGTGGACCCCCGTCGGCTGACCTCGGGGAGTCAGGTTCGCGGGTCCAGCATCCGGGCCGCCGCGGAGGTGCTCCTCGGCCTGAGCGGTCAGGGCGTACAGCGTGTACGGGATCGGAGGGGCGTTCCACAGGTGGCGGGCCTGCGCGGCCAGGCCAGGGTCCACCGGTTCACGCGCCCGCCCGTGAGAGTCCAGCCCGGCCTCGACCACCGAGGCGCCGACGGTGGACAGCCGTGGGCAGCGGCGCGGGCGAGGGTGTTCACCGGGCCACCGTGCCGTCTCCGGCGGCGCGCGGGCCAGCGGTTTCCGTCCGACGTAGTGCGCCCGGGAACGACGAAGGGGAAGACCTCCTCCCCCAGTCCACCCCGAAGGGTTGAACCGAGGAAGGGGATCTCCCCCTCCGCACTCAAAGTTGAGTGGCCGGCGGTGACCTACTCTCCCACCCAGTCTCCCGAGCAGTACCATCGGCGCTGGTGGGCTTAGCTTCCGGGTTCGGAATGAGACCGGGCGTTTCCCCACCGCTATGACCA
>NZ_JBJLSI010000036.1:0-51062 GCF_050871945.1 Kineococcus deserti
CCCCCCCCCCCCCCCCCCCCCCCCCCCCCCCCCCCCCCCCCCCCCCCCCCCCCCCCCCCCCCCCCCCCCCCCCCCCCCCCCCCCCCCCCCCCCCCCCCCCCCCCCCCCCCCCCCCCCCCCCCCCACGGCGGTGGAGCCGGCGCTCAGCGCCGGAGGTCAGCGCGCGTCGCGCAGCGTGGCCTGTGCGGCGTCCAGCCAGGCGCGGCGGGCGCGCAGGGCCTCCTCGGCCCGGGCGAGCTTGCGGGCGTCACCGGTGGCGCGGGCCTTCTCCACGTCGGCCTCGAGGTCGCGGATGGCGTTCTCCAGCTGGCTGGCCAGCCCACCCGCCCGCGACTGCGTCTCGGGGTTGGTGCGCGACCAGCGGGCCTGCTCGGCGTCCCGGACGGCGGTCTCGACGGCCCGCAGCCGGCCCTCGACCCGGCCGAGGTCGGCGCGCGGCACCTTGCCCGCGGCTTCCCAGCGGTCCTGGATGGAGTTCAGCGCCTTCTTCGTGGCGTTCAGGTCCTTGATCGGCAGCAGCGCCTCGGCCTCGAGCAGGAGCTGCTCCTTGATCTTGAGGTTGTCGCGGAACTCCTCGTCCACGGCGTCGTTGGCCGACGTGCGCGCGGCGAAGAACACGTCCTGGGCGGCGCGGAAGCGCTCCCACAGGAGGTCGTCGTCCTTGCGCCCGAGGCGACCGGCGGCCTTCCAGCGATCCATGAGGGCGCGGTAGGCGTTGGTGGTGCCGCGCCAGTCGGTCGAGGTCGACAGCGCCTCGGCCTCGGCGACGAGCTTCTCCTTCTCGGAGCGGATGGTGTTGCGCTGCTCACCGAGGGCGGCGAAGTGGTGCCGGCGCATCTTGTCGAAGGCGCTGCGCGCGTGGCTGAACCGCTTCCACAGCTCGTCCTCGCTGCGCTTGTCGAGCCGGCCCTCGCGCTGGGCGGCCTTCCACTCCTCGAAGAGTGTGCGCAGCCGTTCGCCGGAGGAGCGCCACTGGACCTTCTCGGGGTCCTGGGCGGCGATCGTCTCGGCCTCCTCGACGATCGCGACGCGGGCGGTGCGCAGCTCCTCGCGGTGCGCGGCGCGGGCCCGGTCGGCGGCGGCGCGGGCCTCGTCGGCGACGGTGGCCAGGGCCTCGACGCGGTGGGCCAGGGCGTCGAGGTCACCGACGGCGCGCGTCTCGCTCAGCGCGGTGCGCAGGGCGCTGACGCCCGCGACGATGTCCTTGCCGGCGAGCTCGGTGCTGCGCAGCCGCTGCTCGAACAGGTCGACCTGGGCGACGACCTCCTCGTACTTGCGCACGAAGTAGGCGATGGCCTCCTCGGGCGTGGCGTCGGGGTAGGCGCCGACCTCGTGCTCACCGTCGGCGCGGCGGACCCAGACGGTGCCGTTCTCGTCGACGCGGCCGAACGCGGCCGCCGCCTCGCGGTCCACGCTCGTGAGGTGACCGACCTCGGGAACGCTCGCGCCGGCCGGTTCGGGCGCCGCGCTCGGGCGCGGGGTGGGGGTCACCGCAGGACCGGGCGTGGGCCGGGGAGCCGGCCGGGGAGCCGGCGACGTCTCGGCAGCTGTCTCGGCAGGTGTCTCGGCGGGTGCCTCGGCCGCCGGCGCGGCCTCGCCCGAGGCGGACGCTTCGTCCGCGGCGGCGGCCTGGGCCGGCTGCTGCGCGGCGTCCTGCACGGTCTCCTGCGCCGCGTCCTGGACGTTCTCGGTCGGGGTGTCGGGGGTGTCCGTAACGTCCGTGGTGGACGCCGGCTCCTGAGGCTGCTCGGTCACCTGCCTCATCCTAGGTCCCCAGGCTCCCGGACGGAGCAGTCAGTCACGGCGAGCCGGTCGGGCGTTGCTGCGCGTGACGGCTCGACCGGTCGTCGGCGCGACGGCCGCTGACGACCGGTGACGACCACGGACGATCACTACAGTGCCGAGCGTGCTCATCGACACGGTCGAAGCGGCCGTCTTCGGGACCAACTGCTACGTCGTGGCCCCGCAGGCGGGGGCCGAGTGCGTGGTCGTCGACCCCGGCGTCGACGTCGCGGACGGACTGGCCGGGCTGCTGGCGCGGCACCGGCTCAAACCCGTTGCGGTGCTGCTGACGCACGGCCACCTGGACCACACGTACTCCGTCACGCCCGTGTGCGGGGCGCACGGCGTCGCCGCCACCATCCACGCCGACGACGCCTACCGGTTGCGCGATCCGCTGGCCGACCTCGGGGCGCCGCTGCGCGCGGCCCTGGAGACGACCACCGGACCGGTCACGTGGCGCGATCCTGACGACGTCGTGACGGTCACCGACGGTGCCCGGATCGACCTCGGCGCCCTGACCTTCGAGGTCTCGCACGCCCCGGGCCACACCGAGGGATCGGTCCTGTTCTCGCTGGCCCAGCCCACCGGACCGGACGTGCTGCTGTCCGGCGACGTCCTGTTCGCCGGGTCGATCGGCCGCACCGACCTGCCCGGCGGCGACCACGACGCGATGGTGCGCAGCCTGCGCACCCGCGTGCTGCCGCTGGCCGACGACACGCAGGTGCTGCCCGGTCACGGGCCGGCCACGACGATCGGGCGGGAACGGGCGACCAACCCCTTCCTGCTGCAGCTGCAGCGTTAGCGGACCCGCACGCCGAGGTGCGCGGCGAACAGCGGCGCCAGCCGTGTCAGCTGCACCTGGCTGACGACGGCCCCGCGCAGGTCGCCGACGCCCGAGACGCCCTCGAGCTCGCTGCCGGACAGGTCCACCGCGGACAGGGTCGCCGTGTGCACGTCGAGGTGCCCGAGCCGGCAGCCGGTGAACTGCACCCGCGTCAGCCGGGCGCCGGCGGCGTCGACGTCACGCAGGTCCACGTCCTCGAAGGTGACGTCGGTGAGCTCGGCGCCGCGCAGGTCGACGAAGTCGAACCGGCCGCCGCGCACCGCGACGCGCGTCCAGGACGCCGAGGACAGGTCCAGGGCCCCCACCCGGCACTCGCGCAGCTCGGTGTCGCGCCAGGTGCTGCTGCGCCAGCGCGTCTGCGTCGCGGCCAGGGTGGCCAGCCGGGAGTCGACGATCCGTGCGCCGGTCAGGTCCAGGCCGTCGGCACGGCCCGGGCGCAGCACGCAGCCCAGGAACCGGGCGTCGCGGGCGTCCACGCCGCTCAGGTCCAGGTCGTCCCCGAACAGCTCACCGTCGTGGGCGCCGCCCGCCGCGGGTGGTGCCGGGCTGCGCTGCAGGTCGTCCTCGTCGGTGGGCAGGTCGGGTGCGACCGGGGCGGGCCGGCCGGCGGGCTTCTTCGGCACCTGCCGCACCCTGGCACACGTCGCCGGTCCTGGGACCGGGTCAGTTCGCGCCGACGTCCTCGGCGGCGAACCCGAGGACGCGCACGCCCCCGCCGGGTCCGGCCAGCACGCGCCCGCGGGCCACGACGACCCCCTGACAGGGTGCGGCGGTGCGGAACCGCGCCTCGTAGGGCCGGCCGGTCGCGGCCGAGGACCGCAGGGCGCCGGCGACCAGCCACCGGTCCCCGTCGTGCACGCTGCGCTGCAACCACTCGGGCAGCGGCGCGACACCGGGCCGCTGACCCAGACCGCACAGGGCGCCGGTGCGGGCGTCCCAGGCGACGACGTCGTCGGCCGCCTCGTACTCCCAGGCCCCGGTCGCCTCGCTGGGCAGGGCGGCCTCACCGGCGACCCGCGGGTCGACCGGCCGTCCGGCGGTGGGCACCGCCGGACGGAGCCGGGCCCGCAGGGCGGGCGGCAGCAGCCGCAACGTCGCGGGGTCGCGGACGTCGGCCAGCACGCGCGCCAGGGTCTCGTAGGTCAGGTCGTCGCCCTGCACCACCAGCCGGTCGTCGGCGCCGTGCTGGTCGTCCACGGCCACGGCGTCCACGAGCACGGTCAGCACGGGGTCGGACGTGCCCGGCAGCTCATCGCCCCACAGGCCCTCCAGAGCCGTGCGGATGCGGTACGCCCGCTGCCAGAGCTGGTGTTCGCGGTCGAGCGCGTCCGGCACGCCGTCGTCCTTCCTGCCCGCACGCCGCGGATCCACGGTGGTTCCGCGTCCCCCAGCACTGGGGAGAGTCAACCGCCCGCCACGACGGGGGACAAGTCCGGGAGGTGGGCCCGGTCCCGACCGCCGGATCGACGGCCGGATCGACCGCCGGACCGACGGTCAGGTCCTCGGCGAGGTCGTCGCCGCGCGGGCGCTGCGGCACGGCCCCGTCCCTCCGCGGTGTTTCTTCTAGAAGCCCTGCGCGGCAGGAGCTTTCACCCGGTCGGCGCACGAACGTTCACCCGTTGAGCACGCCCGGATCCTTACAGTCCCGGCGATCTCGCGCCGAACTACAAGGGGACAGCGACGGAACGCGGAACGGCCGCGGTCCGCGGTCCCAGTAGCTCCCACGAACGGAAGGACAAGACGTGACCAACGTCGACGCCACCCTCAAGGCCTGCCTCGAGATCGACGGCGCCAGCGCCGCGGCCCTCGTCGACTACGAGTCGGGCATGTCCCTCGGCCAGGCCGGTGGCGGAGCCATCGACCTCGACGTCGCCGCCGCCGGCAACACCGACGTCGTCCGCGCCAAGCTGCGCACGATGCAGCGTCTGGGCCTGAACGAGAACATCGAGGACATCCTCATCACCCTCGGCACCCAGATCCACCTGATCCGCCTGATCCAGTCGCAGTCCGGCCAGGGCCTGTTCCTGTACCTGGTGCTGAAGAAGGACTCCTCCAACCTCGCCATGGCCCGTCGCCAGCTGACGATCCTCGAGCGCGACCTGCAGATCTGACGATCGCACCCCGGTGCCGGCAGGCACCCGCACCACCCCACGTCGGCGGTCGGCCGGGCGCGCAGCCGCGCCCGCCCGGCCGCCGACGTGCGATCAGACCCCACGACCCGTCCCGCCGAGGAGCCCCGTGACCAGCGCCGCCCGCAAGATCGTCGTGACCGGCCCCTTCGGCGCGGGCAAGACGACGTTCGCCACCACCGTCACCGAGGGCCTGGGCGGGGGAACGCTGGTCACCACCGAGACCGGCGTCAGCGACGAGACCGCCGCGCTGAAGACGTCCACGACGGTCGCCCTGGACCACACCAGCTTCACCGTGCCCGCCGTCGCCTCCTCGGCCTGGACCGACACCCGGGTCAACCTGTTCGGCACCCCCGGCCAGGAACGCTTCGCCTTCATGTGGGAACTGCTGGCGCAGAACATGCACGGCTACCTCGTGCTCGTCGACGCCAGCCGCTCGGTCAGCATCGCCCAGGCCGCCGTCGTCGTCGGCGCCTTCGCCCGCATCGCGCCCGCCTCCCCGCGCCTGGTCGCGGTCAGCCGGTGGGCCGACCCGGCCGGCACCCGCGGACACCTCGCCCAGCTGCTGGGCACCTCGCCCTCGGCCCTCGTCGCCTGCGACCCGCGCGACCTCGGCCAGTGCACCGCCGTCCTGCGTCTGCTGCTCGACGGAGTCCACACCCTCGAGAGCCGCCGCCAGCCCCACGCCGGGGCCCAGACCGACGGAGTGCACGCATGATCGTCAAGTACCACGCCACCCGCGTCACCGGCGCCCTGCGCCGCGACATCCCGGGCGTGCGCCGCGTCCTCATCGCCCGCACCGACGGCCTGGCCTTCGCCGACGACGGCCCCGAGCGCGACCACGAGTCCGCGGCCGCCATCGTCTCCACCGTGCTGGGCATCGCCCAGCGCGCGGCCGCGGCGGGCGCCCTGGGCCAGTTCCAGCTCACCACCGTCAAGGGCACCGACGGCTGCCTGGTCGTCTACGCCATCGACAGCACCCACGTGCTGGCCGTCGTCACCGACCCCTCGGTCAACCTGGTCCTGCTGGACCGCCTGGCGCTGCGCCTGGTCGCCGAGCTCGCCGGCGCCGAGGCCGGCGCCGCACCCGTGCGGCTGCGGGCCTGAGCACCGACGCGGCGGGCGGCTCGGTGCCCGCCGGGCTCGTGGGGGTCCCGACATAGGATCGTCGCTGCGCACCACAGCGCACTGACGATCGAAGGGACTCCCCGTGCTCCGCACCCACGAGGCCGGCAGCCTGCGCGCCGGTCACGCCGGACAGACCGTGACGCTCACCGGGTGGGTGGCTCGTCGTCGCGATCACGGGGGCGTGGCGTTCCTGGACCTGCGCGACGCCTCGGGCGTCGTGCAGGTCGTCGCCCGCGACGAGATCCTCGACGCCGGCGGCGCCCACGACCTGCGCAACGAGTACTGCATCCGGATCACCGGCGACGTCCGGCTGCGCCCGGAGGGCAACGAGAACCCCAACATCGCCACCGGCGCCGTCGAGGTCGACACCACCGCCCTGGAGGTCCTGTCCGAGGCCGCCCCGCTGCCGTTCCAGATCGACGACAACCTCAACGTCGGCGAGGAGGCGCGGCTGAAGCACCGCTACCTGGACCTGCGCCGGACCGGCCCGGCCAACGCGCTGAAACTGCGCTCGGCCGCCAACAAGGCCGCCCGCGAGGTGCTCGAGGCGCACGCCTTCACCGAGATCGAGACCCCGACGCTGACCCGGTCCACGCCCGAAGGGGCCCGGGACTTCCTCGTCCCCGCCCGCCTGGCCCCGGGTTCCTGGTACGCCCTGCCGCAGAGCCCGCAGCTGTTCAAGCAGCTGCTCATGGTCGCCGGCATGGAGCGCTACTACCAGATCGCCCGCTGCTACCGCGACGAGGACTTCCGCGCCGACCGGCAGCCGGAGTTCACCCAGCTCGACATCGAGATGAGCTTCGTCGAGCAGGACGACGTCATCGCCCTGGCCGAGCAGATCGTCGCCTCGCTGTGGAAGCTCATCGGCCACGACGTGCAGCTCCCGTTGCCGCGCATGACCTTCGAGGAGGCCATGCGCCGCTACGGCAGCGACAAGCCCGACCTGCGGTTCGGCATCGAACTCGTCGAGTGCGCCGAGTTCTTCGCCGACACCACGTTCCGGGTGTTCCAGGCGCCCTACGTCGGTGCCGTCGTCATGCCCGGCGGGGCCTCCCAGCCGCGCAAGACCCTCGACGCCTGGCAGGAGTGGGCCAAGCAGCGCGGCGCTCGCGGGCTGGCCTACATCCTCGTCGGCGAGGACGGGGAACTGTCCGGTCCGGTCGCCAAGAACCTCTCGGACACGGAGAAGGCCGGCATCGCCGCGCACGTCGGGGCGAACCCGGGCGACTGCATCTTCTTCGCCGCCGGCGCGGTGAACCCCTCCCGCGCGCTGCTGGGCGCGGCCCGCGGTGAGATCGCCAGGCGGACCGGGGCGATCGACGAGGACGCGTGGTCGTTCCTGTGGGTGGTCGACGCGCCGATGTTCAAGTCCGCGGCCGAGGACGACGACGTGTCGATCGGCGGCGGCGCCTGGAACGCGGTGCACCACGCGTTCACCGCGCCCAAGCCCGAGCACCTCGACACGTTCGACACCGACCCCGGTGCGGCGCTGACCAACGCCTACGACATCGTCTGCAACGGCAACGAGATCGGTGGCGGCTCCATCCGCATCCACCGTCGCGACGTCCAGGAGCGCGTGTTCGCGGTCATGGGCATCTCCGAGGCCGACGCGCGGGAGAAGTTCGGGTTCCTGCTCGACGCGTTCTCCTTCGGCGCCCCGCCGCACGGCGGGATCGCCTTCGGCTGGGACCGCATCGTGGCGCTGCTGGCGGGTGCGGACTCCATCCGCGAGGTCATCGCCTTCCCCAAGTCCGGCGGTGGGTACGACCCGCTGACGGCGGCGCCCGCGCCCATCACGGCGCAGCAGCGCAAGGAGGCGGGCGTCGACGCCAAGCCGGAGGACAAGCCCGAGAAGAAGGCCGCCGAGCAGGGGTGATCCGGCTCGCCCTGGTCTGCGCGCTCGGGTTCGTCGCCCTCACCGTCGCCGTGACGGCGGGGGCGACGGCCGGGCTGGACGCGCTGTCGGCGCCCGCGGTGGCCGCAGCCCAGGCCAGTCCCGGGGTGACCCGTTTGGCGCAGGTCGTCGAGGCCGTCACCCAGCCGGTGTGGGTCTACCTGGTGGGCCTGGCCGGCGTCGTCGTCACCTACCGCGGCGGCCGCCGGCGTCCCGCGGTGGCGGCGCTGGCCGCCGGAGCCGTCGCCGCGGTGGCCTCGCCGGCGGTCAAGGCGCTGACCGACCGCGGCCGCCCGGCGCTGGAGGCGGGGCTGACGACGGCGCACGGCGGGTCGTTCCCCTCCGGGCACGTGCTGGCCTCCACGACCGTGGTGCTGACGTTCGTGCTGCTGCTCGCCCCGCCCTCCCGGCGCGGGGCGGTGGCTGCGCTCGGGGCGGTCGAACTCGCCGTCGTGGCGGTCGACCGGGTCTGGCTGGGCGCGCACTGGCCCACCGACGTGCTCGGCGGGTGGCTGCTCGCCGCAGCCCTGGTGGGCACGGCCGTGTGGTGGTCAGAGCGTGATCGTCACCTGCGAGGTGCGCCGGGTGCTGCCCGCCTCGAGGGAGGCGGGTAGCGCGGTGGGGGAGACGGTGGCGACCTGCACGGTGTCGCGCGATCCCGACTCGACCGTGGTGGCCTGCGCCGTCCCGGCGAGGGTGACCGTCGACAGGCCCGCGATGAGGCCGGCGGCGAGGAGGCGGTGGTGGATTCGGCTCATGGCTCCATCGTGGGACCCGCGGCTGTTCGCCGGGTGAGCAGTTCCTGTGCGGCGGCTTCCTGTGAGTCGCTGTGACCGACCCCAGGGTTCGCCCAGGTCGCTGAGGACGCGGGGCGCACCTCCCGATCGGTGGGGAGTCAGTCCGATCCTGAACCGGGAGGGTTCCCCATGACCTCGATCTCCGCGACCACCGGCGCCTCCGCGCCGTGGCAGGCCCAGCAGTCCCGCCCGACCCCGCCGCCGCGTGAGGCGCAGGGTGGCCCGCTGGCGTCGGTGAGCTCGCTGCTCGGCTCCAGCGTCGAGGACCTGCGGGCCGAGCTGGCCTCGGGCGTGAGCCTGGACGACATCGCCGAGGAGAGGGGCGTCTCGCACGACGACCTCATCGCCGCGCTCGAGGCCGGCATGCCGGCCGACGCACCGGCTGGTGTGGACCCCACGCAGGTCCTGGAGCGGATGGCCGCCCAGGCCGGCGGACCGCAGGCGCCCGCCGCGCCCACGGGCCAGGGGCTGGGCGGCTCGGTGGGTTCGCGGACGGGGATCACCACCGGCTCGGTCACCGACCGCCAGCAGAGCGTCGTGGACCAGCTGTCGGACCTGCTGGACACCGACCCGGACGGGTTGATCGCCGAGCTGCAGGGCGGCTCGGACCTGCTGCAGATGCTGCAGGACAGGGGGATCACCCGCGCCGCGGCGGCCGAGACCGTCGGTGAGGGTTTCCTCCTCGACGCCCGCGCCTGAGAACGGGGGAGGGCCGGAACCCCTCGCGGTTCCGGCCCTCCCCGTTCCCGGGCTCAGCTCAGGTCGTAGACCGTGACGCCGTCGACCTCGGTGGCGGTGTAGTTCGCCGCCACCCACGCGGCGATCTCGTTCGCCGCGTCACTGCCGCCCGTGCTCGTCGAGGCCATCGAGGAGCTCTCGACGTAGTAGTGGACCTCGCCGTCCGCCACGTACTGCTGGAACTGCGCCAGCGTCGGGGCGGGGTCGGTGCCGTTGAAACCGCCGATGGCCATGACGGGTTCCTGCGTCGCCAGCTGGTAGCCGGCGGCGTTGTTCGACCCGGTCGTGGCCGCGACCCAGGTGTAGTCGTCGGCGCCGGCCAGCAGCAGCGCGGTGAGTTGGGAACCGGGGGTGGACGCGTTCAGCAGACCGCCGGCACCGCCGCCCGCCCCGCCGCCCGCCCCGCCGCCCGCCCCGCCACCGCCGAAGCCGCGGAAGGTGCCCGGGGGTGCCTGGCCGGTCGGGGGTGCCTGCCCGCCGGGCACCTGGCCCGTGAACTGCCCGCCGAACTGCCCGCCGAACTGCCCGCCGGGCTGTCCGCCCCCTCCGGTCCCGGGTCGGCCGCCGCCCGTGGCGGAACCGGACGAGACGCTCGGGCCGGCCGAGACGATGGCCCCGGTGTGCGCGGTCGAGGCCGTCTGCAGCGAGTACGACACCGGACCGGCCAGCACCGCGAGCGCGGCGGCCAGCGCCCCGGCCCGCTGCAGCGGGCGCCGCAGCCGACCGCGCACGAACCCGGCCGCCGCCAGGCCCGCGGTGCCCCCGATCCCGGCGGCCAGCACGACCCAGCGCAGCCACGGCAGGAAGTCCTCGCTGCGGCCCAGCAGGACGAACGCCCAGCCCGTGCTCACGGCGACGACGACGGCCAGCACCGGCAGGGCGTACCGGCTGGCGCGCCGCCGCCACAGGTCGACCGTTCCCGTCGCCACGAGGGCGGCGACCGCGGGCGCCAGGGCCACGGCGTAGTACGGGTGGATGATCCCGGACATGAAGCTGAAGGCGACGAACGTCACCAGGCCCCAGCCGGTCCAGGCCAGGTAGGCGGCGCGGCGGACGTCGGTGCGCGCCGCCCGGCGGGTCAGCGCGAACCCGGCGACGGCCAGCAACCCGGCCGCCGGCAGCAGCCAGGAGATGTTCCCGCCGAACTCGGAGTTGAACATCCGGCCGACGCCGGTCTCGCCCCAGCCGCCCGAGGAGCCGACGCTGCCGGTCTCCTCGCCGGTCAGCCGGCCGAGGCCGTTGTAGCCGAACGTCAGCTCCAGGAAGGAGTTGTCCTGCGAGCCGCCGACGTAGGGCCGCCAGGACTCCGGGACCAGTTCGACGACCGCGACCCACCAGCCGCCGGCCACGACCACCGTCGCCCCGGCCAGCAGCAGGTGCCGGATCCGCCGGCCCAGCCCGTGCGGCGCCGCCCACAGGTAGGCCAGCGCCAGCCCGGGCAGGACGAGGAGCACCTGCAGCTGCTTGGTGAGGAAGCCCAGGCCGATGAACACCCCGGCCCAGTACAGGAACCGGGCACGGCCGACCTCGACGGCCTTCAGGACACCCCAGGTCGCCGCGACCATCAGCAGCACCAGCAGGGCGTCGGGGTTGTTGAACCGGAACATCAGCGTCGCCACGGGCGTCGTGGCGAGCAGGAACCCGGCGACCAGCCCGGCCGCGGGGGTGCTGTGGCGGCGGACGGTCGCGTACAGCAGCGCGACGGCGACGACCCCGATCAGGGCCTGCGGCACGAGGATCGACCACGACGACAACCCGAAGAGCCGGACCGACAGCCCGGTGATCCACAGCGCCGCCGGGGGTTTGTCGACCGTGATGGCGTTGGAGGCGTCGGAGGACCCGAAGAACCACGCCTCCCACGACTGCGAGCCCGCCTGCGCGGCGGCGGAGTAGAACGGGTTCGCCCACCCCGACCCCGACAGGCCGACCAGGTACAGCAGCGCGGTGGCGACCAGCAGCGCGCCCAGCGCAGGGCGCACCCAGCGGGGGTCGGTGGCGTTGCCGCGCCACGCGGCGCGGGTCAGGCGGCGGATCCGGCCGGGCCCGGGGACGTCGGCCGTCCGGGACCAGCTGCCGGACGGTGCGTCGGAGGTGGTGCTCACGCCTGCTCCACGGCGGCCGGTTCCGCGCCGGGCTGGTGGTGGCGTCGGCTGGCGAACACCCACGTCCGCAGCAGCAGGAACCGCACGACCGTGGCGGCCAGGTTCGCCACCGTCAGCACGGCCAGTTCGACGCCCTGGTGCGCGGCGGGGTTCGCGGTGTGCAGCGCCCACAGGCTGCCGGAGGTGATGCCCCAGCCGAGCAGGAAGACGAAGAACCCCTGCGCCTGGTGCCGCGCGGCCCCTTCCGGGCCCCGCACGCCGAACGTCAGCCGGCGGTTCAGCGCGGTGTTCCCGACGGCGGTGACCAGCAGCGCCAGGAAGTTCGCGAGCTGCGCGCTCGTCAGCTCCTGGAACAGCAGGTACAGCACGGCGTAGGCGAGCGTGCTGGTGATGCCGACCCCGACGAACCGGGTGAGCTGGCCGGCCAGCGACGTGGGCACGCCGGCGACCTGGCTGGGCTGCGGCCCGCGGCCCAGGCTCGCGCGGATCTGCTTCAGCGGCAGCTTCCCGGTGGCGATCGCCCCGGCCAGCCGGCGGATGCCGCGCAGGTCGGCCAGCGCGGTGGCGACGATGTCGACGCGGCTGTCCGGGTCGTCCACCCAGTCGACGGGGATCTCCTGGATGCGCAGGCCGGAGCGTTCGGCCAGCACGAGCACCTCGGTGTCGAAGAACCAGCCGGTGTCCTCGACCAGCGGCAGGATCTGCGCCGCGACGTCGGCGCGGATGGCCTTGAAACCGCACTGGGCGTCGGTGAACCCCACCCGCAGGGTGCCGTGCAGGATGAGGTTGTAGCAGCGGGAGATGAACTCGCGCTTGGCCCCGCGCACGACGTGCGACCCCTTGGCCAGCCGCGAGCCGATGGCCACGTCGGAGTGGCCGGACAGCAGCCCCGCGACCAGCGGCAGCAGGGCGGCGAGGTCGGTCGACAGGTCCACGTCCATGTAGGCCAGGACCTGCGCGTCCGAGGCGCCCCAGACGTGCTTGAGCGCCCGGCCGCGCCCCTTGGCCTCCAGGCGTTCGTGGCGCACGTCGGGCAGTTCGGCGGCCAGCGCCGCCGCCACCTGCGGGGTCGTGTCGGTGCTGGCGTTGTCGGCGATGGTGATGCGCGTGCGGAACGGGAAGGTCGCCACGTGCGCGTGCAGGCGCCGCACGCAGGGTTCGAGGTCGAGCTCCTCGTTGTAGACCGGGACCACGACGTCCAGGACCGGGGCGGACGAGCGGGAACTCCACGTGTCGGCGGCCGGACGCGGCCTGGGCGTCGCGCTCCGGGTGGTGCCCGTGGAACCAGAGGTGGTCGCTGTCATGCCCCCACGTTCGGCCGGTCACCTCCGGTTGCTGTGAGCCACCGCTGTGGTCGTCCTGTGAGATGGCCGGCGCCGGACGACGTGCCCGAACCTCAGGCCGTGGGCAGGGTGACGCGGAACGCGGTGCGGCCCGGGCGGCTGTCCACGCTCACCGTGCCCCCGTGCGAGGCCACCACGGCCTGCACGATCGCCAGCCCCAGACCCGTGCTGCCCGCCGCGCGCGAGCGCGAGGAGTCGGCGCGGGCGAACCGCTCGAAGACGCGGGGAAGCACGTCGGGCGCGATCCCCGGCCCGTCGTCGACGACGTCGACGTGGGTGCGCTCGCCGTCCGGCACGATCCCGACGGTGACGGTCGTCCCCGGCGGGGTGTGGGTGCGGGCGTTGGCCAGCAGGTTGGTCAGCACCTGGTGCAGCCGGCCGGGGTCGCCGACGACCTCGACGGCGTCCTCGGGCAGGTCCAGCCGCCACACGTGGTCGCGGCCGGCGACCTGCGCGTCGCTCACGGCGTCCAGGACGGTCATCGTCAGGTCGACGGGTTCCCGGTCCAGGGGCCGGCCGGAGTCCAGCCGGGCCAGCAGCAGCAGGTCCTCGACGAGCCCGGTCATCCGCACGGCCTCGGACTCCACCCGGCCCATGGCGTGCGCGACGTCCGGCGGAACCTGGTCGCCGCTGCGGCGGGTCAGTTCGGAGTAGCCGCGGATCGCGGCCAGCGGGGTGCGCAGTTCGTGGCTGGCGTCGGCGACGAAGTGGCGGACGCGCTGCTCGGAGGTGTGCCGCGCCTCCAGCGCCGACCCGACGTTGTCCAGCATGCGGTTCAGCGCCAGCCCGACCTTGCCGACCTCGGTGCCCTCGTCGGTGTCGGCGTCGGGAACGCGCAGCGACAGGTCGACCGCGCCGCGGTCCAGCTCGAGTTCGGACACCTTGGCCGCGGTGTTCGCGACCCGTTGCAGCGGAGCCAGGTCGCGGCGGACCAGGACCGAGCCGGCGACCCCGGCGGCGGCGACGCCGACCAGGACGACCGCGGCCTCCACCCCCACGACCGTCAGCAGGGTGTGGTTCACGTCGGCCAGCGGAACTCCGGTGACCTGCAGCGAACCGTCGGACAGGGCGGTGCCCTCGACGAGGTACTGACCCAGGCCGGGCAGGTCGACGCGCAGTTCCTGCCCGTCGGTGACGTCGCCCAGTTCCCCGGACTGCGCGGTCGTCAGCGGCCGCACGCACGCCAGCCGGGCCGTGGAGTTCTCGTCGTCGAAGACCCCGGACTGCCCGGACACCAGTTCCCCGTCCGAGAACTGCGCGTACAGCGCTCCGTCGACCTGGCCCGGGCCGCCGAAGGCGGGAACGGTCCCGTCGACGCACGTGGAGTCGGCCCCGTCCGGCGGGGTGGGGAGGTCGCCGGAGCCCGGCCCGGGGCGGTCGGCGTCCTCGGCGTTGCGCTGGGAGCGTTCCACCGTCTGCGCGAGCTGGTCGCGGGCCTGCCCCATGAGCGAGAGGTACAACGCCACGGTCGTGACGATCGCGATGACCAGGCCGACGGCCACCAGCAGCGCGCTGGTCGTCAGGACCAGCCGGCTGCGCAGCGTGCGGCTGCGCAGCCACGACGTCGGCGAGGCCACTGGTGGATCAGCTCCGGGAGTTCGGGCGCGGGGGCGGGTCAGCTGGCGGCGGCGGTGGCGACGGGAGCGATGCCGTCGGCCGGTTTGAGCACGTACCCGGCGCCGCGCACGGTGTGGATCATCGGGTTGCGGCCCGCGTCGATCTTGCGGCGCAGGTAGGAGATGTACAGCTCGACGATGTTCGCCTGGCCACCGAAGTCGTAGTTCCACACGCGGTCGAGGATCTGCGCCTTCGACAGCACGCGACGGGGGTTGCGCATGAGGTAGCGCAGCAGCTCGAACTCGGTCGCGGTCAGGCGGATCTCCTCACCGGCGCGGGTCACCTCGTGGCTGTCCTCGTCCAGGACGAGGTCGCCGACGGACAGGACCGGTTCCTGCTTGGCGGCCGCGAGGCCGGAACGGCGCAGCAGGCTGCGCAGCCGGGCCACGACCTCCTCGAGGCTGAACGGTTTGGTGACGTAGTCGTCACCGCCGGCGGTCAGGCCCGCGACGCGGTCCTCGACGGCGTCCTTGGCGGTCAGGAACAGGACGGGCACGTCGGTCGCGTCGGCCCGCAGCCGGCGCAGCACCTCCAGGCCGTCGATGTCCGGCAGCATGATGTCGAGGATCACCGCGTCGGGACGGAAGCTGCGGGCGGCGCGGACCGCGTCGAGGCCGTTGCCGGCCGTCTGCACCTCCCAGCCCTCGTAGCGCAGGGTCATGCTCAGCAGTTCGGACAGGGTCGACTCGTCGTCCACGACGAGCACGCGCAGCGGAGTCCCGTCGGGCCGGGTGAGGTCCGAGCGCCGGTTGGTGATCGCGGTCATGAACCCATCGTCGGCCCTGTCCCTGCCAGATGTCGTGGGAAACCCTGAGATCCACCTGTGCGTCCTCACTGGATCGGACCAACGGGGTCCTGGTGGTGCCGGTGCACCCGCAGACCTCCATAACCGCGGCGAATGAGCCGGGTCCGGGCCGCTCAGGAGGCCGCGAGCTGGCCGTCGACGACCGGCCTGGCCAGCGCGAGCACCTGGCTCACGGCCGGCCTCGCGGTCGAGGTCGTGCAGGTGGCACCGCGCTGGGCGCACAGCGTCCGCAGCCGTTCGACGAACCTCAGGCCGCTGGTGTCGACGGCGGTCACCTCCTGCACGTCCAGGTGCACCCGCGCCCGGTGGTGCTGGGCGCAGTGGCGGTCGGCCTGGGTCAGGACGAGGTCCAGCTCGTCGGCCAGGACCAGGTCGACGTCGCCGGCCAGCAGCACCTCGAACCGGTCACCCCGGTCACCGTCGGCGCGGGTGGTGACGGAGGAGACGGTGGGACGGACGTCGTCCCCGATCCGATCCAGGGCGCGCGGCGGGCGGGGCTGGACGACGGCTCCGGGCAGTTCGGCGCCGCGCGGTTCGGCGCCCGGGCCGACCGGCACGTGCGTCACGAGGTGGATGCGGACCGGGGTGTGGCTCTGGGTCATGCCTCCACGGTCGGTGGCCTCGGTGGGAACCGCGCCGGAACCAGCTGTGCCGCACCTGCGAGCGCCGGGCCCACAGCCGGCCACCGCGGGAGTGCCGGTTCAGCGGGCCCCTGCCCGCACGACGTTCTCCAGGGGCTCGCCCGCCGCCAGCCGGGCGATGTTCGCGGCGACCGCCCGCGCCCGGTTCCGGAACGTCTCGGACGTCACCCCCGAGGTGTGCGGGGTCATCACGACGTTGGGCAGCGAGGCGAAGGCCTCGGCCGACGGCAGGGCGCGGCCGTCGCCGGCCGGGTAGCGGTACCAGACGTCGAGGGCAGCCCCGGCGATCGTGCCGTCGCGCAACGCCTCGAACAGGGGACGTTCGGCGACGACGGGACCGCGGGCGACGTTCACCAGGTACCCCCGCGGTCCCAGCGCCCGCAGTTCCTCCGCGCCCACCGACCCCGTCGTCGACGCCGACAACGGGATGCTGACGACGAGGACGTCGGACTCGGCCAGCGCCGCGCGCAGCCCGGCCACGGCGGCCGCGCGGCGCAGGCCGTGCGCGGCGGCGTCCACGGACCCGCTGCGGGTGACGGCGATCCCCGCGCACCCGAAGGCCCGCAGCAGGTTCCACGTCGCCTGCCCGATCTCGCCGAACCCCAGGAACGTCACCACGGCGCCGCGCAGGGTGGGCCTCTGCGGCAGGTCCAGGTGGGCGGGGGAGTGCCAGCGGCCGGTGCGCAGTTCGCGGTCCTGCACGAGCAGTTCACGGCGGACGGCGACCAGCGTGGCCACCACGTGCTCGGCGATGGACCCGCCGTGGCCGAAGACGTTCGCCACCGTGGTGCCCGCCGGAACGTCGTTCCAGGAGTAGGCGTCGGTCCCGGCGCCGGCGGCCTGCAGCAGCCGCAGGCCGGGCGCGGCCGCGGCCATCGCGGGGGTGAAGCGCGAGCACACCAGGACCTCGGCGTCGGGCAGGTCGGCCACCAGGTCGGCCTCGACGACCCGCCCGTGCCACGACGTCGTGGTGCCCGGGGGCAGTCCGGCCTCCAGGACGGCGCGGTGGGCGGACAGGCCGGCGTCGGCGAGAACGACCTTCACGAGACTCCTTCGGATCGGGGAGACGTCCGGTGATCACTGTACGAACCGGTGCTCCGGGCGCAGCGACGTGTCGCCGGGAGGACGTACGGTGCCGGACGTGGCCGATCTCTTCTCGACCGAGCCCCTGGAGGCGGGGGCGCCCGGGGACGCGCAGCGCCCGTCCGTGCTGGCGGGTGCCCCGCTGGCCGTGCGCATGCGACCGCGCTCGATCGACGAGGTCGTCGGCCAGCAGCACCTGCTCGGCCCCGGCTCACCGCTGCGGCGACTGGCCTCCGACGGCGACCTGGGCCGCGCCGGCCCCGCCTCGGTGATCCTGTGGGGACCGCCCGGCACCGGCAAGACCACGCTGGCCACCGTCCTGGCCGCCTCGGGGGGCCGCAAGTTCACCGAGCTGTCCGCCGTCACGGCCGGGGTCAAGGACGTCCGCAAGGTCATGGAGGAGGCGCGCGACCAGCGCGACCTGTACCGGCGGCAGACGGTCCTGTTCCTCGACGAGATCCACCGCTTCACCAAGGCCCAGCAGGACGCCCTGCTGCCGGGGGTGGAGAACCGCTGGGTCGTGCTGGTCGCCGCGACCACGGAGAACCCGAACTTCTCCGTCGTCACCCCGCTGCTGTCCCGCTCGCTGCTGCTGACCCTGCAACCGCTGACGGCCGAGGACGTGCGCGGGCTGGTGCTGCGGGCCGTGGCCGACCCCCGCGGGCTGGCCGGGGAGGTCCGCGTCGCCGACGACGCCCTCGAGCACCTGGTCCGCGTCGCCGACGGGGACGCCCGCCGGGCGCTGACCGCGCTGGAGGCGGCCGCGGGCACGGCCCTGGACGCCTCGCCGGACGACCCGGTCATCACGCTGGCCGAGGCCGAGCGGGCCCTGGACCGCGCGGCCGTGCGCTACGACCGGCAGGGCGACCAGCACTACGACGTCGCCAGCGCCTTCATCAAGTCGATGCGCGGCTCCGACGTCGACGCCGCCCTGCACTACCTGGCCCGGATGATCGAGGCGGGCGAGGACCCCCGCTTCATCGCCCGCCGCATCGTCATCGCCGCCAGCGAGGACGTCGGGATGGCCGACCCCTCGGCGCTGCAGACGGCCGTCGCCGCGATGCACGCCGTCGCCCAGATCGGCATGCCCGAGGCGCGGATCATCCTGGCCCAGGCCGTCGTGCACAACGCCACGGCGCCGAAGTCGAACGCGGCCTACAACGGCATCAACGCCGCCATCGCCGACGTCCGCGCCGGTCTGGGCGGCGCGGTGCCCGCGCACCTGCGCGACGCGCACTACTCCGGCGCGAAACGGCTGGGCCACGGCAAGGGGTACGTCTACACGCACGACGTCCCGGCCGGGGTGGCCGAGCAGCAGTACGCCCCGGACGCGTTGGTGGGCAAGGACTACTACGTCCCCACCGACCGGGGTTTCGAGGCCGCCGTGCGCGAACGGCTGGCCCGGTTGCGCAAGATCGTCAGGGGGCGTTGATGGGGCTGTTCAGCCGGGTGCTGTCCACGGTCGTGCGTGAACTGGAACGGCAGACGGCCGCGCCGCGCCGCGTCCCACCGACCCCCGAGGCCGCACGGCCCCGGCCGCGACCACGCCGGGGAGGCGGAGCCGGCGACTTCACCGGCCGCCGCGTCGTGCTCGAGTACGCCCCGCGCCAGGACGGCCGGCCCGACCCCGGCGAGGTCGTCTGGGCGTGGGTTCCCTACGAGGAGGACGACGGCCGCGGCAAGGACCGTCCCGTCCTGGTCGCGGGCCGCGCCGGCTCCCAGCTGATCGGCTTCATGATGACCAGCAAGGACCACGACACGCGCAGGGACGGCAGGGCGCGGGACGACGGCCGGGTCTGGGTCGACGTGGGCACGGGCGCATGGGACCGCCAGGGCCGGCCCAGCGAGGTGCGGGTGGACCGGATCCTGACCGTCTCCCCGAAGGACGTGCGCCGTGAGGGCGCCGTGCTGGGGCGCGAACGGTTCGAGGAGGTCGCCCGCGAGGCCCGCCGGGTCCTCGGCTGGTGACTGCCCGCCGCTGACTACTCCCGCCGGCGGGGCCCCCGCCCGCGGGGCTGCTCCGGCTGCGGCCGGTTGCGCGTCTCCTCCTCCAGCGGCGGGATCGCGAGCACGACCGGGTTGTCCCGGTCGACGGTGAACTCCTGCCCGTGGTGGTGGGTCTGGACCGGGCCGCCCTCCACGACGGCGTAGTGCGCCTCGTCCTGCGTGACCGAGACCTCCAGGCACGACCCGCGGTGCCGGGTGCGGAACCGCAGACCCCGCAACCCCTCCGGCAACCGGGGGGTGAAGCAGAGCTGCCCGTCGGCGTCGCGCATCCCGCCGTAGCCGGCCACCAGCGCCAGCCACGCCCCCGCCAGGGAGGCGATGTGCAGCCCGTCGGCCGTCTTGCCGCGCAGGTCGTGCAGGTCCACGAACGCCGCCTCGTGGGCGTAGTCGGCGGCCAGCGACAGGTGACCCACCTCGGCCGCCAGGACGGCCTGCACGGCCGCGGACAAGGAGGAGTCCCGGACCGTGAGGGGCTCGTAGTACTCGAACGCGTTCCGCTTCTCCTCCAGCGTGAACGCCTCGGGCCGCAGGTACATCGCCAGCACCAGGTCGGCCTGCTTGACCACCTGCCGCCGGTACAGGCTGAAGTACGGGAAGTGGTCGGCCAGCGGGTACTGGTCGTCCGCCGTGCCCTCGAAGTCCCACGTCTTGCGCTGCGTGGAGCCCTCGTCCTGGGCGTGCACCCCGGTCTCGGGATCGCGCGGGACGTGGACGGCGTCGGCCAGCCGTGCGAAGTCGGCCAGCTCGTCGTCGGTGACGCCCAGAGCCTGCGCCTGCTCGGGGAACCGCCCGGCCAGGTCGATCGCCGCGCGCAGGTTCGCCTGCGCCATGAGGTTCGTGTACGCGTTGTCGTCCACCAGCGCGCTGTACTCGTCCGGGCCGGTGACCCCGTCGACGTGGAACCGGCCCTGGGAGTCCTCCCGGCCCAGCACCACCCACGACCGCGCGGTCTCCACGACCAGGTCGACGATCGCCTCGCGGGCCAGGTCGTCGTCGCCGGTGCACTGCAGGTACCGCACCGCGGCGTCGGCGATGTCGGCGTTGAGGTGCACCGCGGCCGTGCCCGCCGGCCAGTACCCCGAACTCTCCCGGCCCGTGATGGTCCGCCACGGGAACGTCGCCCCGGCCAGCCCCAGCTCGCGCGCCCGGTCCCGGGCCGCCGGCAGCATCCGGTGCCGCCAGCGCAGCGCGTCGGCCGCGGCCTCGGGCCAGACGTGGTTGAGCATCGGCATGACGAAGACCTCGGTGTCCCAGAACGTGTGACCGTCGTAGCCGGTCCCCGTCAGCCCCTTGGCCGGGATCCCGCGGTCGGTGCCCTGGGCGGCGGCCTGGAAGACGTGGAACAGCGCGAACCGGACCGCCTGCTGCAGGTCCTCGTCGCCGTCGACGTGCACGTCGGCGTGCGTCCAGAACTCGTCCAGGACCGCCCGCTGCTGCTCGCGCAGCCGGTCCCAGCCCTCGCGCACCCCGTCGGTGAGCAACCCGTCCAGCGCGCCGTCGAGGTCGTCACGTTCCACCTGCGGCGCCCAGCCCAGGGCGACGACCTTCGTGACCCGCAGCACATCGCCCGGGCCCAGCCGCACCGACGAGGTCGTCACGACCCGGTCGGCGCTCGCGGACGTGCGGACCTCGGTCTCGGCCGGGCCGACGACGTCGTGCGCGGCGTGCACCGAGACCGCCAGCGCGCTGCCGTCGGTGCGCTGGCGCAGCACCCCGCCGCGGTGGCGGGCCGTGGTGCGCGTCTCGTGCAGCTGCTCGCTGGCCACCAGGGCCGAGCGCACCTCGACGTCGACGGCCCCCTTGTCGTCCGAACCGTCGTTGCGCACGGTGTAGTCGACGGCGAACAGGCCCGGCCGGTCCAGCGGCACCAGCCGCTCGGAGTCGACGACCACGGAGTGACCGGCGGGGGAGGTCCAGCGCACGTGCCGCTGCAGCGTGCCGCTGCGCAGGTCCAAGACGCGCTGGTGGTCGGTCAGCTCGCCGGTGCGCACGTCGAAGCGCTCGCCGGCCACGAACAACTCGATCCGGGTCGCGTCGGGCACCTCGACGAGCCGCTCCTGCACCTTCGGGTAGCCGTAGCTGTACTCGGGGTAGGACAGCGGCCAGATCTCGTACGCCCCCGACAGGTAGCTGCCCGGCGCCCCGGCGGGCACGCCCTCGTCGAGGCAACCGCGCACGCCCGTGCGGCCGTTGGACAGCGCGAACAGCGACTCGGCCTGCTCCAGGCGCGACAGGTCCAGCGAGCCCTCGCGCACCGCCCAGGCGTGCGGCTCGGCGAGGTCGCTGGTCGCGTCGCTGGACGGGTCGTGCGGCATCGGGTGGTCCTCCACGGGTGTCGGGGCGGCTGGTGAGGTCATCCGAGCAGGCGCCGCGGCCTCCCGCACGTCCAGCGTGTGTGGAGCGGTTGGACACGATCGGGCGTGTGGACCGTGACGAACCGCTCCACGCTCAGCGTTCAACGCGCCAGGTCCGGGGGAGGTGCCTGTCCTCGAGACCGCGCGTGCGTGCCTGCTGGAGGCGGAACACCGTGCGGCGCACGAAGCGGGGCCGCAGGTCGAGGCCCGTGAAGCGGCACACGGTCAACCGGTGTCGTTCCAGACCCTCCTGCCGGACGTTGTCGACGGTCGTCGTCTCCTGCTCCAGGTGGTCGCGCCCATCGAACTCGGCGACGACGGCGGCCTCTCCGTCCAGGAGGTCCGGCGTTCCGAGGTGGTGACCGTCGAGGTCGACGACCCGCTCGTCGACGAGCGGATCGGGAAGGCCCGCCTCTTCGACCCACAGCCAGCGCAACCGGGTCTCCTGGCGGGAGCGGACACCCGGCCGCGCTCTGGACGCCGCCTCGCGCACCTCACGCGCTCCGCGGAGCCGAGGTCGGGTGTCGAGGTGGGCGCACACCTGGGCTGGAGTCGCCACGCCCTCGGCCCAGAGGGCGTCGAGGGCGACCACCCTCTCGTGCGGCTGAGGGTGGAGCCGGGCCAGGTCCGCGCCGGTCCGGGCGCGGGAGGCCGCGCCGTGCAGGTGTGCCGCCGCCCACCGTCCGACCGCACCGCCGACCGGCAGCAGCAGCGAGGCTTCCAGGACCCGCTGGCGCGGGGTGCGGGGCAGTGCCGCGGCCACGTGGATCCCGCGGTGCGGGGACCGGTACGCGCTGCTGCGCAACTGCCCGCCCGAGACGCCGATCCCGAGGATCTGCGGCCGGGTCAGGGCGGTGTTCACGAGGGCGTCGGGTACCGGTCCGGGGCGTGCCACGAGGCGCACCCTGCCCCGGAAGAGCCTTGCCCGTTCGAGGGCTGTGGACGACGAGCTCGTGTGGAGCGGTTCGTCACGACCTGTGGCTCGGATCGTGTCGAAGTGCTCCACACCACCGCGTCGCGGCGGGCGGGTAGGGTCGAGGGCTGTACATCCCTGGCAACACCACAGCAGGAGGCATTCCCGATGCAGACGGCAGAGATCCGTCGCCGGTGGCTCGACTTCTTCGAGCGCAAGGGACACACGGTCGTCCCCAGCGCCTCGCTGATCTCGACCGACCCCAGCCTCATGTTCACCGTCGCCGGGATGGTCCCCTTCATCCCCTACCTGACCGCCCAGGTGCCCTCGCCGTACAAGCGGGCCACCAGCGTGCAGAAGTGCCTGCGGACCCTCGACATCGAGGAGGTCGGCAAGACCACCCGGCACGGCACGTTCTTCCAGATGAACGGCAACTTCTCCTTCGGCGACTACTTCAAGCGCGAGGCCATCGCCTTCGCCTGGGAGCTGCTGACGACGCCGGAGGACGCCGGCGGCCTCGGCTTCGACCCGAACCGGCTGTGGACCACCGTCTACCTCGACGACGACGAGGCGTACCAGCTGTGGCAGGAGATCGGCATGCCCGCCGAGCGCATCCAGCGCCGCGGCAAGGCCGACAACTACTGGAACACCGGCCAGCCCGGCCCCGGCGGCCCGTGCTCGGAGATCTACTTCGACCGCGGCCCCGAGTACGGCGCCGAGGGTGGCCCGGAGGCCGACGAGGACCGCTACATCGAGATCTGGAACCTCGTCTTCATGCAGTACCAGCTCTCCGCGGTGCGCTCGAAGACCGACTTCGACGTCGAGGGCGAGCTGCCCGCGAAGAACATCGACACCGGCATGGGCCTGGAGCGCGTGGCGTTCCTCAAGCAGGGCGTCGACAACATGTACGAGATCGACGAGGTCCGGCCCGTCCTGGACTACGCGGCGCTCGCGGCCGAGAAGGAGTACGGCGCGAACCACGACGACGACGTGCGCCTGCGCGTCGTGGCCGACCACGTCCGCAGCGCCCTGATGCTCATCGGCGACGGCGTCACCCCGGGCAACGAGGGGGCGGGCTACGTCCTGCGCCGCCTCATCCGCCGTGCGGTCCGCGCGATGCGGCTGCTGGGGTACGAGGACGAGGCGCTGCCGATCCTGCTGCCGGCCTCCATGGAGGTCATGAGCGCCTCCTACCCGAACCTGCGCACCGACTTCGAGCGCATCTCGCGCGTGGCCTACGCCGAGGAGGACGCCTTCCGGCGCACCCTCGTCTCCGGCACCACGATCTTCGAGACCGCTGTGGCGCAGGCGAAGTCCGCCGGCGCGACGACCCTGTCGGGGGAGCGGGCGTTCGCGCTGCACGACACCTACGGCTTCCCGATCGACCTGACCCTGGAGATGGCGGCCGAGGCCGGCGTCACCGTCGACGAGGCCGGGTTCCGCACGCTGATGGCCGAGCAGGTGGGCCGGGCCAAGGCCGACGCGAAGGCGAAGAAGACCGGCGGGGTGGACCTGGCGATCTACCGCTCGACGCTGGAGTCGCTGTCCGCTCCCGTCGTCTTCACCGGCTACGAGGTCGCCTCGGGCGAGGCGCGCGTCTCGGTCGTGCTGCAGGGCGGGGTCTCCACGCCGTCGGCGCCCGCCGGCACCGACGTCGAGGTCGTCCTGGACCGCACGCCGTTCTACGCCGAGGGCGGTGGCCAGCTCGCCGACCACGGCACCCTCACCACCAGCTCCGGCGCGGTCGTCACCGTCACCGACGTGCAGCAGCCCGTGCGCGGTCTGTACGTGCACAAGGGCACCGTCACCAGCGGTGAGCTCGTCGCGGGCGACGCCGTGCACGCCGTCGTCGACGCGGGCCGTCGCCGCTCGGTCAGCCGCGCGCACACCGCGACCCACCTGGTCCACCAGGTCGTGCGCGAGCACCTCGGTGACACCGCCACCCAGGCCGGGTCGGAGAACGCGCCGGGCCGGTTGCGCTTCGACTACTCCTCCACGACCCAGGTCGGCGCCTCCGTCGTGCGCGACATCGAGGCCGTCGTCAACGAGCGCATCGCCGACGACCTGCAGGTCTCCGCCGCGATCATGGACCGCGAGTCGGCGCTGAACTCCGGCGCGATGGCGCTGTTCGGCGAGAAGTACGGCGACCGCGTGCGGGTCGTCTCGATCGGGGAGAACTGGTCCAAGGAGCTGTGCGGTGGCACGCACACCCTGACCTCCCAGCAGGTCGGGCTCGTCTCGATCCTGTCCGAGAGCTCCATCGGCTCCGGGGCACGCCGCATCGAGGCCCTCGTCGGCGCCGACGCGTTCGACTTCCTGACCCGCGAGCACCTGCTGGTCAACCAGCTCACCGACGTCGTCAAGGCGCGTCCGGAGGAGCTGCCCGACCGCATCGGCTCGCTCATGACGCGGCTGCGCGACGCGGAGAAGGAGATCGCCAAGCTGCGCGCCGGGCAGGTCCTGGCGCTGGCCCCGACGATCGCGGCCAACCCCGTCGACAAGTTCGGCGTCCTGGTCGTCACCCACGACGCCGGCGCCGCCAGCGCCGACGACGTGCGCACCCTCGTCCTGGACGTGCGCTCCCGCCTGGGGGAGGAGCGGCCCACCGTGGTCGCGATCTCCGGTGTCGCCAAGGACCGGCCTGTCGTCGTGGTGGCCACCAACGCCGAGGCGCGCCGCTGGGGCGTCAAGGCCGGCGAGCTCGTGCGCACCGCCGCGCAGACCCTCGGCGGTGGCGGCGGCGGCAAGGACGACCTGGCCCAGGGCGGCGGTCAGGACGCGACGAAGGTCGGTGCGGCGCTGCAGGGCATCGAGGACTTCGTCGGTGGCCGCGTCACCGGTTCGGTGTGATCTTCCGGTGAGACCTGGGGTCCGACTCGCCGTCGACGTCGGCAGCGTCCGGGTGGGGCTGGCCGCGTGCGACCCTGACGGCGTGATCGCCTCACCCGTGCGGACGCTCGTCCGCGATCTCGACCACGACGCCGACGTCGCCGAGATCGCCGACGAGGCCCGCGGGCGCTCCGCCGTCGAGATCGTCGTGGGTCTGCCCCTGTCGCTGGACGGATCCGAGGGCCCGGCGGCCTTGCGTGCGCTCGACTACGCGGCCAAGATCGTGCAATCCGTGCCGGGCGTGCCCGTCCGGCTCGTCGACGAACGCCTGAGCACCGTCGACGCGCACCGGGCACTGCACGCCGCGGGCAAGAAGGAGAAGCAGTTCCGCTCGGTCGTCGACCAGGCCGCCGCCGTGGTGCTGCTGCAGTCGGCGCTGGACGCCGAGCGTGCAGGTCACGCACCCGGACGGGTGATGGAGCAACCGAAGGGGCGTCGCAAAGCCCGTCACCGCGGGCAGGGTGAGCGCCAGGCGGCAGCGGGTGGACAGGCACGTCCCGACGCCACGGAGGGCAGGGGCTGATGATGGACCTGATGGATCTTCCCGACACACGCTCGAAGGACTCCCGGCGCCGCCGCCGGATCAAGCAGCGCCGCGCCCTGGTGGCGATCGTCGTGGCGCTGGCCGTCCTCGGCGGCGGGACCTGGGCCGCCTGGGGAACCCTCGGGCCCGTCGTGGCCCGGATCACCGAGAGCGACGACTGGGAGGGACAGGGGACCGGCACGGTCGACGTGAAGGTCTCCGCCGGCGACAGCGGCCGGGCCATCGCCCGCACCCTCGTCGACGCCGGCGTCGTCAAGACCCAGAGCGCCTTCGTCTCCGCCGCCAACGCCCAGCCCGACATGGCCGGCATCCAGCCGGGCACCTACCGGCTCAAGGAGCACATGTCGGGGGCCGCGGCCGTCGCCCTCATGCTCGACCCCGCCGCCAAGGTCACCACGAAGCTGACGGTGCCCGAAGGGCTGACGGCCGCGCAGGTGGTGGCCCTGGTCGAGAAGCAGACCGGCATCTCCGCCGACGACCTCAACGCCGCGCTGGCGAACCCGGCCGCGCTGGGCCTGCCCGCCGCCGCGAACGGCAACCCCGAGGGCTTCCTGTTCCCCGCCACCTACGACGTCGACCCCGACGAGACCGCCGTCGAGCTGCTCACCGCCATGGTGACGCAGACGAACACCGTCCTCGGGCAGCTGGGCGTGACGCCGGAGCAGGTGCGCGACGTCGTCATCAAGGCGAGCATCGCGCAGAAGGAGGCCCGCTCGGCCGAGGACATGACCAAGGTGGTCCGCGTCCTGGACAACCGGCTGGCCGACGGGATGAACCTGCAGCTGGACTCGACCGTCAGCTACGGCGTCGGCTCGACCAACAGCGTCACCACCACGCCCGAGCAGCGGGCCGCCGACAACGGGTACAACACCTACCTGCACCCGGGCCTGCCGGCCGGGCCGATCAGCAACCCCGGTGAGGACGCGCTGCGGGCCGCGCTGCAGCCCGCTGAGGGGACGTGGCTGTTCTTCGTCACCGTGGACCTGGCGACGGGGGAGACCCGCTTCGCCACCACCGGCGCCGAGCACGACGCCAACGTCAAGCTGTTCCAGCAGTACCTGAGGGACCACCCGGAGCAGCAGTGAGAGCAGCCGTCTGCGGGTACCCCATCCAGCACTCCCTGTCGCCGGCGCTGCACCGCGCCGCGTACGAGGCGCTCGGGCTGGACGGCTGGAGCTACGACCTGCTCGAGGTCGACGAGGAGCGGTTGCCCGCCGTCGTCTCCGCGCTGGACTCGCAGTGGGCAGGGCTCAGCCTGACGATGCCGCTGAAGCAGGCGATCGTGCCGCTGGTGGACGAGGTCAGCGACTTCGCCCGCGCCGTCGGATCGGTGAACACCGTCGTCGTCACGCCGCGGCTGGACCGCAGGAACACCCCCGGCCGGCGCGGGGTGCGCCTGCGCGCCGAGAACACCGACGTCATCGGCCTCGTGACGGCGCTGGCCGAGGCCGGCGCCTCCCGCATCTCCCGCGGCGTCGTGCTGGGCGGGGGAGCGACCGCCCGCTCGGCCGTCGTGGCGCTGCTGCAGGCCGGCTGCGCCCGGCCCGTCGCCGTGGTGCGCTCGCCGGACCGGGCCACGGAGCTGGCGGGGGTGGCGGCCCGGCTCGGCGGTGAGGTGGAGATCCGCGACTGGTCCGAACTACCCGTCGCCCTGACCGCCGACGTCGTCATCTCCACCGTGCCGATCGGCGGGTCCGAGGCCATGACCGACGCCGTGCTGGGAGCGTTCCGGCCCACCTGGTGGCCGCTGCTGCTCGACGTCGTCTACGCGCCCTGGCCCACACCGCTGGCCCAGCGCTGGGGCGGGCCGATCGTCAACGGGTTCGAGATGCTGCTGCACCAGGCCGTGGCGCAGGTGGAGCTGATGACCGGGCGCACCGGGCCGGTGGAGGCCATGCGGGCCGCGGGGCTGGCGGCACTGGCGGAGCGGGCGCGGGCCTGACTGCGCCCCGGGACACCCATCGGTGTCACCACGTGGAGTGAGCCGTGGGTGTGCCGAGGTGGTCGCCCGGAGGACCGTTCCGGGACACCCGTCGGCGCACCGACGGATCGCCCGGTCCGGTCAGCTCGCCCTCGTCGCCGACCCGAGGTCGACGACGAAGGTGACGTCGGGTTCGGTGTCCACGTTGCCCAGGTCGCTGCTGTCCTCGCCGTCCTGCGCCTCCAGGGCCGTCAGCCGCGTGGCCCCCGCACCCCACGCCCCACCGCGCGGGAACGCCTGCCAGTCCTGCACCGAGGCACCCGGGGCGACCTGCTGGGCGTCGGGGTCGTCGCGGGTGCAGTGCGAGCTGCTGCCCGCCGCGCCCGCACCCGAGACCTCCACCGAGGCGCTCTGCCAGCGCTCCAGCTCCACCGGCCCGGGACAGGCCCACTCCAGCGTCTGCTCGGAGGTGTTGGTCCAGGTCAGGTTCACCCGGACCTCCTGCTCGCCGACCTCGGCCGTGGTCGCGGTGATCTCCCACTGCTCGTCCGGGCGCTGCGTCAGCTCGTCGCCGGTGAGCTGGTAGGTGCCGACGTCGGGCAGGTTGCGCGCCGCCTCCTCCACCGCGCGGCTGTCACGGGCCGAGCCGACGAGCAGGGTGGCGATGTAGACCAGGACACCGACCGCGCCGATGCCGACCACGGCGGCGACCCAGCCGAGCCAGCGGCCCTGGGTGTTCTGCGGGGTGTTCGGGGCGGTGGCGGGGTCGGTCACCCGGACACTGTGCCCCCCGTGCCCGGGCGAGGTCCGGCCGGGGGGTGACCACCCGAACGGTCCAAGGTCTTGATCGTCCGTCTCAAGGGGCCCGTGGGCGCGGCCGATGTGCACAGGAGAGCGTCGGCAGTGGGCCGGTCGCTGCGACGTGCCGTGGGTCGTGCTGGGTGGGGAGCGAGATGGACAACGCTGGTCAGGGCGGACAGCCCGTGGAGGCCTACGTCCCGATGAACATGCGCTCCGGCGCGGACGGTCTGCCCTCCGCGCGGCCGAACATCAGCGCGCTGCTGAAGCAGCTCGAGAGCGACCAGGCGGAGATCGCGGCGTCGACGCCCGCGCCTGCCGTCGCGCAGGCGGTGCAGCTGGCCCCGGAGGCGCCGCGGCACTCCAGCGTTCCTGTCGCGCCGGCCCCTGTGGCCGTGCCCGTGCCCGTCGCCGCGCCGGTCGTGGCCCAGCTCGCTCCCGACCATGAGGAGCGCACCTTCGACGCCCTCGTCACCTCCGGCGGCGATCCCGACAGCGCTCCCACGGTGCGCGTCAACGACGTCCTCATCCGCGGGCTGGAACTCGGCGCGTCCGACGTCCACCTCACCTCCGGCGCCCACCCCACCGGCCGCATCTCCGGCGAGATGACGGCGATGGACGAGTTCCCGAAGATGACCTCGAACGCGCTGCAGGAGGCGATCTACGCGATCCTCACGCAGAAGCAGCGCGAGGTCTTCGAGGCGAACCTCGAACTCGACTTCGCCTACCAGGTGCCGGGCCATTCGCGCTTCCGCGTGAACGTCTACCGCCAGCGGGAGTCGATCGGTGCCGCCTTCCGGCGCATCCCCTTCGAGATCAAGCCCCTGGAGGACCTCGGCGTCCCGCCGGTCGTGGGTTCCTTCGCGAGCCTGCAGCGGGGTTTCGTGCTGGTGACCGGGCCGACCGGTTCGGGCAAGTCGACGACGCTCGCCTCGATCGTCGACCTCGCCAACCGCACCCGCAAGGACCACATCATGACGGTCGAGGACCCCATCGAGTTCCTCCACCGCCACAAGAGCTGCATCGTCAACCAGCGCGAGGTCGGCGAGGACACCAAGAGCTTCGCCAACGCCCTCAAGCACGTCCTTCGCCAGGACCCCGACATCATCCTCGTCGGCGAGATGCGCGACCTGGAGACCATCTCCGTCGCCCTGACCGCCGCGGAGACCGGTCACCTCGTGTTCGGCACCCTGCACACCCAGAGCGCCGCCTCGACGATCGACCGCGTCATCGACGTGTTCCCGCCCCACCAGCAGACCCAGATCCGCGTCCAGCTCGCCGGCGCCATCCAGGGCGTCGTCTGCCAGACGCTGTGCAAACGCGCCGACGGCCGCGGCCGCGTCGTGGCGACCGAGGTCATGGTCGCCACACCGGCGATCCGCAACCTCATCCGTGAGGGCAAGACGCACCAGATCGGCTCGGCCATGCAGGCCGGCGCCCAGTTCGGCATGCACACCCTCGACCAGCACCTGGCCGAGCTCGTGCGCACCCGTCAGATCACGTTCGAACACGGCCTGGAGAAGTGCTCCGCCGCCGACGAGTTCCGTCGCCTGACCGGGCGCTGAGGAAGGACCTTCCATGGCCACGATGACCAAGGTGCCGGCGAAACCGGTTGCGCGCCAACAGCAGTCGACGTTCGAGTACTCGGCGCGGGACCGCTCCGGCAACCTCGTCAAGGGCACCCTCGAGGCGAACGACACCCAGGCCGTCGCCCAGCGCCTGATCTCCCAGGGCCTGGCCCCGGTCTCCATCACGGAGTCCAAGGCCGGCAAGGGCATGCAGATGGAGATCAACCTCCCCGGGTCGAACCGGGTGAAGTTGAAGGACCTCGCGTTGATGTCCCGCCAGTTCGCGACGATGGTGTCGTCCGGTCTGTCGCTGCTGAAGGCCCTGTCGATCCTGGCCGAGCAGACCGAGAGCAAGAAGCTCGCGGCCACGCTGCAGGAGGTGCGTGCCGAGGTCGAAAGCGGCACCTCGCTGTCGACGGCGCTCACCCGGCACACCGACGTCTTCCCGCCGCTGATGATCAACATGATCCGCGCGGGTGAGGTCGGCGGTTTCCTCGACCAGGTGCTCGTGCAGCTCGCGGAGAACTTCGAGTCCGAGGTCAAGCTGCGCGCCAAGGTGAAGTCGGCGATGACCTATCCGGTCGTCGTCTTCGTCATCGCCATCCTCGCCGTTGCCGGCATGCTGCTGTTCATCGTGCCGATCTTCGCCACGATGTTCTCGGACATGGGTGGCGAGCTGCCCCTGCCCACCAAGATCCTCGTGGCCCTGTCCCACGGCTTGCGCTTCGCCGGGCCTGGCATCCTCGTGCTCGCCATCGTGCTGCCGATCGTCTGGCGCAAGGTGAAGAACAAGGATGGGGTGCGCAACGTCGTCGACCCGCTGAAGCTCAAGCTGCCGATCTTCGGTCTGCTCGCGCAGAAGATCGCACTGTCCCGCTTCACGCGCAACCTCGGCACCATGCTGCGCTCGGGTGTGCCGATCCTGCAGAGCCTGGAGATCGTCGGCAACGCCTCGGGCAACGTCGTGATCGAGCGCGCCTCGAAGGACGTCATGGAGAGCGTGCGCGGCGGCAAGTCGCTGGCTGCGCCGCTGGCCGAGCACTCGGTCTTCCCCGCGATGGTGGTGCAGATGATGAGCGTCGGGGAGGACACCGGTGCGCTCGACTCGATGCTGCACAAGATCTCCGACTTCTACGACCAGGAGGTCGAGGCGACCACCGAGGCGCTGACCAGCCTCATCGAGCCCCTGATGATCGCCTTCCTCGGCGGCATCATCGGCGCGATGATCGTTGCGATGTACATGCCGATCTTCGGCGTGTTCGACCTCATCCAATGACGGCGCTGCGGCGCCGGCCGGGGGACGAGGGCTTCACCCTCGTGGAGCTGCTCGTCGTGATGATCATCATCGGAATCCTGGCGGCCATCGCGATCCCCATCGCCTTCCGGCAGCGGGAGAAGGCCGTCGAAGCTGGGCTGAAGACCGACCTCCGCGCGGTCGCCGAGGCGCAGGAAACCTACTACACCGACCACGAGGAGTACCTCGCTGTCTCCCCGACGCCCGATCCCGTCGTCATCGACTCAATCCACCTGTCGACGGGCAACAGCGTTGCGGTGACGCTGAACGCCGACGAGACCGCCTTCTGCGTCCTGGTCAGCAACCCGCGCAGTCCGCGGCCTTGGATCTACGTCAGCAGCAAGGGTGGACAGCAGTCGACGTCCGTCACCGCCTGCCCGGCGTCCTTCTGAGGGCAGTGAACGGCCCGTGAGCACCGGTGCTCACGGGCCGTTCGCGTTGGCGGGACCGAACGTTGATCCACCCGGGTGACCCCGTGACGAAGGTGCTCAAGCCGTCCGCTTTCCGGCCCGATGAACCAAGTGTCAAGAGCCGCCACACCGGAACAGCCGGTGCGCGCCCCGCGAGCGGCTCCGGATCTCACCGAAGGGGAGCACTCGAATGCTCGCTCGCATCCGCAAGTCCATGCAGGAGAAGGACCAGGGCTTCACCCTGATCGAGCTCCTCGTCGTCATGATCATCATCGGCATCCTCGCCGCCATCGCGATCCCGGTCTTCCTCAACCAGCGCAAGAAGGCCGTCGACTCGTCCATCAAGTCGGACCTGAAGACGATCGCCACCGCGCAGGAGACCTACTACACCGACAAGGGCGAGTACCTGGACGTGGCCGCCAACAGCTCCGGCACGTTGACCATCGGCGACACCGTCAAGGTCACCTCCGGGAACACCTACACCGTCACCAAGGTGACCGGTGGCTACTGCATCGTCGGCAACTCGGTTGACACCGGCAAGGCCAGCCACGCCTGGGTCTACAACAGCACCAAGGGCGGCCAGCAGGACGCCAGCACCACCACCTGCGCCTGACAGCGCTCCGCAGAGGTGGGTGCTCCCCGTGGACCACTCCACGGGGAGCACCCACCTCTGCCCGTTCTAGCCGCCGGCGTCCACGACGCTCACCGCACCGGGAGTTCAGTTGAAACACCAGCAGGGACTTCGTCGCGATGAGGGCTTCTCCCTCATCGAGGTCGTCGTGTCGATGCTGATCTTCGCCGTTCTCTCGTCGGCGGTGGTCGGCCTCGTGGTCAAGACGCTCCAGACCTCAACCAAGGCCGACAACAAGAACGCCGCTGCCAACTTGGCGGACGCCAAGAAGGAGTACTTCGTCGGGGCGGCCTGGGACGACGTCGTCTCCGACACCGACACCGTCGACGCGGACGGAACGCCGTGGACGTCGGCCGCCCAGGGCGTGGCCTACACCGTGAAGTCGACTGTCGCGCTGGTTCCGAACACCGAGAGCGCCTGCACGACCAACGGTGCCGAGCTGACCCGCAAGCTCGTCACCGTCGACGTGACGTGGCCCGGGATGACGAGCGACGACCGGGTCACCAACCAGACGTTCCGGCGCATCTACCAGGCCGACGCGGCCAAGATCCCCGGCGCCGCCGCCTGGCAGTTGAACGTCCCGAGCTTCAGCAGCAGCGGTGCGGTGACCTGGGGCGGCCTGGGCGGGATCGCCGTCAGTGCCTACGACAGCAACGGTTCGCTGGCGGCTAGTGCCGTGACCGACCGCACCGGCTGCGCGGTCGTGTCCGACCTGCCGGCCGGCGGCTACTCGCTCGTCGTGAACACGCCCCAGCACCTCGGGCAGAACAACCAGCAGAGGCAGACGGCCGCCGTCACCGTCCAGGCCGGCAAGATCTCCGTCCCCGAGGCGCTGCGCTACGCCCCGTCCTCCTCGGCCAAGCTCAAGCTGGTGACCGTCTCGGGCTACAACGCCCCGACTAATCCCTGGACCGACCAGTCGGCCACGTTCTTCGCCGACACCGTCGGTGGGTACCAGACCCGCACCACCTGCGCCGGAACCGTCGACCCCCTGTACACGGCGTGCCTCGGCACCGACGGAACCGTCGGGCGTCTGTTCCCCACGGCCTACAGCGGCTACCTCGGGAGCTGCGCGGACACCAAGGCCACGACCAGCGACTTCGTCCCGCGCTGGATCGCTCTGGACGTGCCCACCGTCGCCGTGAACCTCGGCGCGCTGCAGTACAAGGTGGTCCCTGCCCTGAGCACCGGTGTGTGGACCGTCACCGCCACCCACGCCTCGGGACCGTCGTGCACGGGGCAGACGATCGCCCTGGGGACCACGGCATCGGGTGCTGTGAACCGGGTCGGTCTCCCGCAGGGTGAGTGGACGATCACGGCCACCTCGCCGGCCGGCGCCAAGGCGACGGCCACGGTGACCGTGACGACGACCGCGCCGTCGTCGCCGGCGTTGCTGGTGACGCTGTGATGCGGGGAATCGTCGCGGCCGTGCGCCGCCGTGCCGTCGGTGGGCGGGACGCCGGCCTGACCCTCGTCGAGATGGTTGTGTCGATGGGCGTGGGAGCCCTGCTGCTGGCGCTCGTCACCGGATTCACGGTGCGCCAGGTGCGGACCATCGACTACGCCGAGAAGCGGAACACGGCCTCGTCCCAGATGGCCACCGCCCAGGACGCGATCGCGCAGCAGACGCGGACCATGGTCGCCTCGCTCAAGCTCTCGCCCCTGTCGGACGCCAGCGGGAACCGGATCAACGGGCCGGTCGTCGCCACGGCCGACACGCTCGGCTTCTACTCCTACCTGACCAGCTCGACGGCGTCCGCGACCGCGCTCCCGCCCGTCCAGGAGGTCTGGCTCTGGGTCGGTACGTCCGCGGACGGCTCCCGCCAGCTGTGCTCGCAGACACGTGCCCGCACCCGCTCGGCGAGCGACACGAGCCGGTTGACGACGGCCTCGCCGGACCTGAGCCAGGTGGGCAACCGCACCTGCCGGGTGCTGGTGCAGAACCTCGCGACGGTCAGCAGCAGCAACCCGGTCTTCCGGTACGTCACTGAGGCGTACGACCCGCTGAGCGGCGTTCCGACGAGCACCGTCCTCGTCGCCAGTCCCGCGACCGATTCGTCGACTCTGCGGGGCGTCCACGTGACTCTGCGAGTGGACGCCGGCACGGGCACGCACCCCGTCGTCCTGGAGAAGGCCCAACTCGTCCAGTTGCTGAACAAGATCGGGAAGAGCTCATGATGCGCAGGCTGGTCCGCCGGTCCGACGAGGGTTTCACCATGCTCCCTGTGCTGGCCGCGATGGTCCTGGTCATGGGACTGGTCCTGGTCGGCATCGGGTACGCCGTCGCGGCGCACCGGACCGCCCGTGTCTCGCAGGACACGAAGGGAGCGGCGGCGGCCGCTCAGGCGGGTCTGCAGGACTACATCTACCGGGTCAACAACTGCGCCGATTACTACGCCACCGCGCCGAGCTGCGGCACCGTGACGGCGAACACCGCCCTGCGCACGTCGGCGAGCCAGACGAACGTGGCAGTGGTTCCCGGGTCCACGGGCGTCGACCAAGCCGTCTACTCGCAGCGGGTCCTGGCCTCGCCGGCCGGCTCCACGACGGCCGGGACGTTCAGCACCTCCATCCGCCTCGAGGTCATCGGGCAGATCCGCAACGCGAACACCGGCGCCGTGCGCGAGACGCGCACGCTCGTGGCTGATCTCACCCGGGACGGCTTCCTGGAGTACCTCTACTTCACGGACTACGAGACGTTCAGCCCAGCGAACACCCGCCTGTTCAAGGGTGAGTTCTCGGTGAAGATGGGCGGCGCGTCCTCGGTGACCGACTACAAGACCGGGGTCGCCTACGGGCTGGCCAAGGGCGTGACCTACACCGTCGTGCAGCCCACGCTCGAGCAGGTCACGGCGGGGTGCGAGCGCTATTACTACGCCACCAAGGACGGCAGCACCACCGTCCCCGGACGGAAGAGCTTCCCGCGGACCATCAAGGGGGGCTCGCTGCCGGCCGCGGGAGTCCAGTACTGGCCGGGTGCGTCGGTGTCCACCCCGGCGATCGGGGACATCGACGACTACCAGTGCCTCACGATCAACTTCAGCGGTACCGACACCTTCGACGGCAAGGTCCACTCGAACGACGCGATGAGCCTCAGCGGTCCCGTGCTGTTCAAGAAGGACGTCACCACCGGGTGGAAGGTCGCGTCCGGCAGCAACGCCTGGTACGGCTCGAGCAACCCGAGCAACGCCGGACAGAAGCCGCAGTACGCCGGTAAGCTCGCCATGCCGAAGACGACGGACAAGCAGCAGGAGATCGCCGCGGCCAAGGGCTGCGTGTACACCGGCCCGACGCAGATCACGTTCCTGTCCAGCGGGAAGATGAAGGTCCTCAGCCCGAGGACCAAGGGGTCCACGGTGAACAAGGGCTGCGCCAACGTCACCGGCAACACGTACATGGCGGACGAGCAGGTCGTGGACGGACCCGAGAACGGCGTCATCTACGTGCAGAAGACCACCGAGTCCGGCAGTTGCCTGAGCTGGCAGACGAAGGCGAACGACGACACGGTCTACGACAACGGCGGATGCACCGCCGGGGACGCGTTCGTGCAGGGCAACGTCAAGGGCCGCTTCACCGTGGCCGCCCAGCACGACGTCGTCGTCACCGGCAACGTCCTGTACACCGACTGGAGCGCTGACGGTTCCGTCCTGGGCCTGATCGGGACCAACAACGTCGCCGTCTGGCACCCGGTGAGCGGAAACTCCAACCTCGTCTCCCCGGCCAACCTCGAGATCGACGCGGCCATCGCCTCGACCGGCAACAGCTTCACGGTGTTCAACTACGGCAAGGGGGCGAAGATGGGGACGCTGACGGTCAAGGGCGTCATCGTCCAGCGCTACCGCGGCCCGGTGGCTACCGGCAGCGGATCGACCACCTCCTCGGGGTACTCCAAGGACTACCGGTACGACGACCGGTTGAACAGCAACCCGCCGCCGGCGTTCATCCAGCCGGAGTTCGACGCGTGGGACATCGACACGACGACGATCGTCCAGCGGTAGAGCCGGTGACTGGAATCCTCGCCGTCCTGTCCGGTGTGCTGGGCTTGGCCATCGGCTCGTTCCTCAACGTGGTCGTGCACCGCGTCCCCCGGGGCGAGTCGGTGGTCAACCCGCCGAGCGCCTGCCCGCGCTGCGAACTGCGCATCAGCCCGCGAGACAACGTGCCCCTGGTCTCCTGGGTCCTCTTGCGTGGCCGGTGCCGGGGGTGCGCGTTGCCGATCAGCGTCCGCTACCCCCTGATCGAACTTCTGACGGCCGCCTTGTTCGTCACCGTGACCCTCGTCGTCGGTGCCTCGTGGGCGTTGCCGGCCTACCTCTACCTGACGGCCATCGCGGTGGCGCTGGCCGCCATCGACATCGACGTCAAGCGTCTCCCGGACCCCATCGTCCTGCCCTCGTACCCCGTCGCCCTCGTGCTGCTGGCCATGGCCAGCCTGGGCGCCGGCGACTGGTCAGCGCTGCTTCGGGCAGTGATCGGCGGGGTGGCGCTGTTCGCGCTGTACTTCCTGCTCGTCCTGATCAAACCGGGAGCCATGGGCCTGGGCGATGTGAAGCTCGCCGGAGTTCTCGGGATGTACCTCGGCTGGTGGGGATGGTCCGCGCTGGCCGTCGGTGCCTTCGGGGCGTTCCTGCTCGGGGGGATCGGTGGCCTGGTGCTCGTGCTGGGCCGTGGCGCCGGGCGTCGCACCCGGATCCCCTTCGGTCCGTACATGCTCGCGGCCGCGCTGGCCTCCCTCGTCGTGGCGGCGCCGATCGCCGGTTGGTACTTGAACCTCCTGGGCATTGCCCCGACCGGGTGAGCCAGGCTCCCCGGGGTACCGGAAACGTCTCAAGCACCCGGTACCGCATTCCGATCACCACAGAGAACGTGAGCCCGCCGGGCTCCCAGACGAAGGAGGCGACGTGCCCGCTCGCAGCGCGATCGGTCTCGACATCGGGACCTCGGGCGTCCGCGCCGCCGAGGTCTCCTACGGCCGTGGGGGCATGACCCTGGAGAAGTTCGGCCAGGTCGCTCTCCCTGAGGGGGCCGTCCGCGACGGCGAGGTCGTCGACCGCGAGGCGGTCGTCAGCCAGCTCAAGGCCCTGTGGAAGGGTAGCGGATTCGCGGGCAAGAAGGTCGCCCTCGGCGTCGCCAACCAGCGCGTCGTGGTCCGGCAGATCGACCTGCCGTGGATGCCGCTGGCCGAGCTCAAGGCCTCGCTGCCGCTGCAGGTGCAGGACTACCTGCCCATGCCGGTCGACGAGTGCGTCATCGACTTCCACCCGACCGAGGAACTTCAGGACGCAGACGGTCGCCGGCTGCGCGGCCTGCTCGTCGCCGCCTCCCGCGAGATGGTCGTGAACAACGTCGCCGCGGTCGAGGCCGCCGGCCTGCGTGTCACCTCGGTGGATCTGACCTCCTTCGCCGTCCTGCGCAGCGTCGGGAAACCGCACGGCGAAGCCGCCACCGAGGCGCTGGTCGACATCGGCGCGCGGGTCTCCAACCTCGTCATCCACTCCGCCGGCCAGCCGCGGTTCGTCCGCGTCCTGCTCTCGGGCGGTCAGGACGTCACCGACGCCATCGCCGAACGCCTCGGACTGCCCTCGCCGCTGGCCGAAGCCGTCAAACGTGGTGCGGTCGATGACCTCACGCCGAACGATCTGTCGCTCGTGCAGAGCGCCGTCGACCTCATGCTCGAGGTCTTCGTGGACGACATCCGCAGCTCGCTCGACTACTACGCGGCCTCCAACGCCGGGTTCCCGATCGAGCGGATCGTCATCTCCGGCGGCGGTTCCCTGCTGGCCGGGGTGCGCGAGCGCCTCGAGTCGGTCACCCGCAAGCCCGTCGTGTGGGCCAACCCGATCGAAGGGCTGCACCTGGGCCGCACCGGCCTCGACGAGCAGCAACTGTCCACCGTCCAGCCTCTGGCCGCGGTCCCCGTCGGCCTCGCCCTCGGAGTGATCTCATGAGTTTCCAGACGCTGGAGGCGGTGGCGTCGCGGACCCGGGTAGTCCGGGTCAACCTGCTGCCCACCGGTTTCGACCAGGCGCGCAAGGACCGCAACCTGCGCGTCGGCCTGGGAGTGGCGCTGCTCGCCGTCGTGGCTGCGGCCGGTGGCGGGTACGCCATCACGCTCGGGCACGTGAGCGATGCCGACGCGCAGCTCGCGGCGGCACAGCAGGAGACGGTCCGGCTGCAGGAGGCGCAGAAGCCCTACGCGGAAGTTCCGCAGATCCTTGCTCAGGTCGAGGCCGCCGAGGACGTGCGCAACCAGGTCTCCGCCTCCGACGTGCCCTACTACGCCTACCTCGACCGGCTCGCGACCTCGGCGCCGGCGGACCTGACGTACTCCACGGTCACCTTCGCCTCCGCGGGCTCCTCGATCGCCTCGGACTCCGGAACGGCGACGTCCGGTGTCGGGACCCTGAGCGTCACCGGGCAGACCCTGGCCATGGACACCGTGGCGGCGTGGATGGACAACGTCGTCACCGTCCAGGGTCTGACCGATGCGACCGTCAGCGACGCCACCCGCGACGACAAGGGCGTCGTGACCTTCAACGCCACCGCGACGCTTTCCAGCGACGCGCTGACGGCCAACCAGTGACCGACGAGACGAAAGGAGGGCCGACGACATGACCAGCTCCAAGAACACCCTGTGGATCGCCGGCACCGGCGTTCTCGCGGTGCTGATCGTGGTGGCCAGCTACTTCCTGCTCATCGCCCCCAAGCGGGCCCAAGCCGCCGACACGCTCACAACCGCGGCGGGGGTCGAGCAGAGCAACGCCACCCTGGCCGCGGAGACCGAACGGCTCAAGGCGCAGTTCGCGACGATCGACGAGCAGCGCGCCCACTTCGAGGAGATCAAGGCCGAACTCCCCGACGGTTCCCAGATCCCCGCCCTCATCCGGCAGTTCACGACGTTCGCCACCGGCGCCGGTGTCACCGTGACCGACATCGCTCCCGGCGCGCTGACCGAGTACGTCTCGTCGACGTCCGCGGCGACCGCGACCGACATGACGGCCACGGACCCGACAGCCGAGGACACCACCGCAGCGACTTCCGCGGTCGCGAGCGGAATCTCCTACCTCCCGGTGAGCGTCACCGTGGAAGGTTCGTTCGCCGGGGCCGAGCTGTTCGTCAAGAACCTGCAGGCGGACATGCAGCGCTACCTGCTCGTCGACAGCGTCAGCCTGGTCCGTGAGGACACCTCGGTGGCCACGACGATCACCGGCAACATCTTCGTCCTCGCGGACGCGACCGCCGACCCCGCGGATGCACCTGCCACCTCCTCCGCCACGACCGCTGCCAGCGCGGCGTCGACCTCCACCGGGACGGTGAACTGATGTCTGAGCAGATTCCGCAGGGCGACTTCTCCCCGGGGTTCGACGACCCGGCGCCGAGCCGCGGGCTGGACGGTCGCGCTCTGCGCGCCCTGGTGGCCGGTGCCGCCGGCATCACCGTCCTGGGTGCCTTCACCGGCGGCTACCTGTGGCTCAGCAGCAGCCCCAGCGCTGACGCCGCCAGCGCCGTGGCACCGGGCGTCTCGCCGGGATCCGTCCCGACAGGAACCGCGACCGGTTCCGCGGGCAGCTTCGCCTTCGGTGGCAAGGACATCTTCGACGACTCGTTCCTGCCCGCGGACACCGTCGATGGTGCCGTGAGCGCGGGTGACGGCACGTCCTCGGGCACGACGGGCGCGTCGACGACGACGGCGACGGGAACGACGAAGTCCGGTTCAACCGGTTCGACGAGCGGCGGGTCCACCGTCTCCACCGGGACCACCGGCGGCGCGGTCACCACGTCGGCCCCGACGGGGACTTCCAGCACGGCGCCGTCCCCGAGTTCCACCGGCTCAACGCCGACACCGTCCCGGTCGACGGCGGCTCCGTGGCAGAAGGGCAGCGTCAAGTTCCTCGAAATCCTGAAGGACACCTCGATCGGCTCCTTCCTGCTGGCCGCCGACGGCCTGAACCCGGTGTCGGCCACCCTCGCCGACGGCTCACTCCTTCCCTCCACCTCGACGGTCTACCGCCCGCAGGGCAAGGAGGCCGAACGTCCGATGGACGAGGACGAGATCGAGCAGTGCAAGGCCGACAAGCGCGATCTGGTCGGTGACGCCCTGGACAAGCTGATCAGCGACACCAAGGACTGCACCATCACCTACGACTTCGTCTACCAGGCGGTGCTCGTGCCCAGCAAGGAAACCCGCCTGGTCAAGGGCGAGGAGGCCTCCGGCTGGGTTCTGCAGAGCAAGACGCAGTTGCCCGACGCCTCACTCGGCAAGGTGAGCGGAACGGTGCGCTGGCTCGCCACCCGGGGGGAGACCGTCCTCGTCCAGGTGGGCAACGCGCCGGGGCAGTGGGTGGAGAAGGGGGACTCCGTGGAAGGCAGCCCGCTCACCTTCGTCGACCTCGGCCTCGACTCGATCGGTCGTGATGACGTCGCGGTCTTCAGCGACGGCACCAGCCAGTACTTCACCGTTCTCGGCGGCGGCGAGGGTTCCGGCGTCAGCTTCTGACCCCGGTCCCTTCCGCACCACCCCACCACCTCGGAGCTCACCATGATTCGCAAGCCCCACGCCGCCGGCAGGCGCGCCGCGGCCGCGATCGTCCTCGCCGGCCTGGTCGGTGGAACGGTCGCGGGCGCCGCTGAGGCCTCTCCTGTGCGGTTTCACGCCGCTTACGGGGTCGACCGGTACATGACGTCGGCGATCGCGGACAGCGACCCGACCGACACAGCCTTCCTCGTCACCGGTGAGAACTACCCCGATGGTCTGACCGCCGGCGCCACCGCCGGTGCGGTGTTTGGCAACGTCTACCTCGTCCAGAAGGACTCAATCCCGCAGTCGGTCCGCGAACGACTCGTCTACGCCCAGCAGATCGTCGTCGTCGGCAGCGAGGCGTCCATCAGCGCCGACGTCATGACCTGGTTGCAGCAGAACACCAGGGCGCACCTGTCGCGCATCAAGGGCGAAGACCGCTTCGAGACGGCGGCGAACCTGTCCAAGGCGTGGTACCCGCTGGTCGACGCGAGCACCGGGAACGACCTGCCGGTGAGCAACGTCGTCATCGCGACCGGCTGGAACTACCCCGACGCGCTGGCCGGCAGCGCGGCCGCAGCCCACGAAACCTCGCCGCTGCTGCTGGTGGACCGCGACCAGATCCCCGCCTCGGTTGTGGCGGAACTGCAGCGCCTGCAGCCGCAGAACATCACCGTCGTCGGTGGCACCGAGCGGGTCTCCGATACCGTCCTGGCCCAGTTGCAGACCTTCACCAGTGGAACGGTCGCCCGCGTCGCCGGTTCCGACCGGTACCAGACGGCGGACCGCATCAGCGCGCACTTCTTCGATGCCGCTGCCCACGTCACCGTCGTGTCGGGGGAGACGTACGCGGACGCCCTGGCGGCCGGGGCGCGGGCGGGGCGCCTGCAGGGACCTCTACTGCTGACTGCGCGGACGTGCGTCACCGAGGGCACCAACCTCGAGATCGAGCGGTTGCAGGAGACGGTGGAGGAGTCGGCCGCCAGCCTGGAGTCCTTCGGCTACACGACCCGCATCAGCGAGGCCGCCAACAAGCGCACCAACTGCCAGCCGGTGGGCACGGCCCCCAAGACCTACTTCGACGAGCTCGCCTACGTCGAGGGCAGCGCGCGCTACCGCTACGACCACGCCACGATCGGCGGCCGGTTCTACCCGCGCTCGACCGCGTTCGACACCGACCCGCGGTACGAGGTGCCGGACACGGAGTACCCCAACGCCGACTACGGCACCTGGACCCTCGGGACGAAGTACTCGCGGTTCACGGCCGCGGCCGGCATCGCCGACGGCAACACCAGTGGGCTCACCTCCATCGTCCGGGTCTACGGCGACGAGAAGCTGCTCGGCGAGGCGACCGTTTCGCGGGGTGTTCCGGCGACCTTCGACCTCGACGTGCGAGGCGTGGACCGGATCAAGGTCACGACGACCAGCACCGGGTCGCAAATCCCGCCGACGGCCGACGAGTCGAACTACGTGTACATCGGCGACGCCGCGGTCAGCTGACCCGCCCGTGCACGTCGCAGGGCCCGCACCACCAGGTGCGGGTCCTGCGACGTCCCGCGACTAGGATCGTCGAGTCCGTCGACCCCGTCCCGCAGGAGCCGTTCCGTGATCGTCCTCGTCGGCTTCATGGGTGCCGGCAAGACGACCGTGGGCCGTCTTCTGGCCGATCGCCTGGGCCTGCCCTTCGTCGACACCGACCTCGTCATCGAGGAGCGCGAACGTCGGCCCATCCCGCAGATCTTCGAGGCCGACGGTGAACCGGTGTTCCGTGACATCGAGCAGGCCGTCGTCGCCGACGTCCTGTCCGGCCCCGAGGCTGTGGTGTCGCTCGGTGGTGGCGCCTGCGGACGGGAAGCCACTCGTGAGGTGCTGCGCCACCACACCGTCGTGCACCTCGACGTCTCCTTCGAGCAGGCCAAGCGGCGCACCGCGGGCGACGCCTACCGGCCGATGCTGCACCGCCCCGGTCTCCAGGAGCTGCACGCCTCCCGCCGGGAGGTCTTCGAGGCCATCGCCGACGTCGGCGTCAGCACCGACGGCCGTCGGGCCGAAGCGATCGCCTTGCAAGTCCTGGACGGGGTCGTCGGCAAGGACGGCATCCTCGTCGCACCACCGGGCGGCACGTACCGGGTGCAGATCAAGCCGGGGCTCCTGGCCGAGGTCGGGACCCGGCTGTCCACGCACGGAGCTGTCCTGGTCGTGGCCCGGGCGGGGGAGCCGGCCTTGCCGGCCGTGCTGGACAGCCTCGACGGAGTCGTGCACGTCGAGGAGCTGCCCGCCGGCCCGGTCAGGACGCTTGACGTCTACAGCCGTCTCGCCGTGCGCGCCGCGGAGCTGGCGCTGCACCCGGACGACCTCCTCCTGGCGGTCGGTGACGAAGCGGTGGTCGACGTCGCCGGCTTCCTGGCTGCCACCTGCAACCGCGGCATGCGGTGGGCCGTCGTCCCGCGATCGCTGGAGGCGCTCGTGAACTCCTCGCTCGGCGGCGAGGTCGCTCTCGACCTGCCACAGGCGCGCAACCTGCTCGGCGCGGTGCACCAGCCCGTCGCCGTCCTCAGCGACCCCAGCGGGGTGTCCCCGGCCACGGACCTGCGGTTCGGTGCGGGAGTCGCCGAGGCCGTGAAGATCGCACTCGTGGCCGAACCCGGAGACCTCGAACCGCTCGTCGCCGCCGCACCGCAGGTGCTGGCGGGGGAACCCGCCGCGATCACCGCACTGGTGCGCCGTGCGGTCGCGACCACAGCGCGCCTCGTCACCGTCGACGAGCGCGAGGGCGAGGGCCGGTTGCACCTGAACTACGGCCACACGTTCTCGCACGCCTTCGAGCAGGTCCTCGACACCGAACAGGATGCGCTGCCGCTGGGGTTGATGGCCGCGGCTCACCTGGCCCGCCGTCTGGGCATGCTCGACGACGCGGGCGTGGGACTGCACCGCAGCAGCCTGCGAGCTTTCGGGCTGCCGACGGTGCATCGGTTCCAGCTCGGCACCCTGCGGCCCTACTGGTTGCGGGGCAGGAAGTTCAGGGACGACGTCCGGTTCGTGCTGCTGCGCGAGCCGGGCCGGCCCGAGGCGGGGGTCCCCGCCGACGACGACGCACTGGCCGGTGCGCTCGACGACCTCGCGGAGGACAGATGACCAGCGAATCTCCCGTCCGGATCACCGTCGAGGGCGACGCGCCCTACGACGTCCTCATCGGCCGCGGCCTGCTCGGCGAGCTGCGCGGCCTGCTCGGACCGAAGGTCGCCAAGGTCCTCGTCGTCCACCCGCGTGCCCTGCGCTCCACCGGCGAGGCCGTGCGCGACGACCTCGTCTCCCAGGGGCTCGAGGCGATCCTCGCGGAGGTCCCCGACGGCGAGGAGGCCAAGTCGGCCGAGGTCGCCGCCTTCTGCTGGACCGTCCTGGGACAGTCTGACTTCACCCGGTCCGACGCGGTCGTCGGGGTGGGTGGGGGGGCGGTGACCGACCTCGCCGGATTCGTCGCCGCGACCTGGCTGCGCGGTGTGCGGGTCGTGCAGATCCCCACGACCCTGCTGGCGATGGTCGACGCCGCCGTGGGCGGCAAGACCGGCATCAACACCGCCGAGGGCAAGAACCTCGTGGGGTCGTTCCACCCGCCGGCCGGGGTCCTGTGCGACCTGAACGCCCTCGACACCTTGCCGCCCCACGACCTGCGGGCAGGCCTCGCCGAGGTCGTGAAGTGCGGTTTCATCGCCGACGAACGCATCCTCGAACTCATCGAGGACGACGTCGCAGCGGCCACCGACCCGCACTCGCCGGTCCTGGCTGAACTCGTCGAGCGGGCCGTGCGGGTCAAAGCACGCGTCGTGGGGGAGGACCTGAAGGAATCGGACTTGCGGGAGATCCTCAACTACGGCCACACCTTCGCTCACGCCGTCGAACTCGTCGAGCGGTACCAGTGGCGGCACGGGGCGGCCGTCAGCGTGGGGCTCTGCTACGTCGCGGAGCTGGCGCGGATGGCCGGCCGGTTGTCCGACGCCGATGCCGACCGGCACAAGGCGGTCCTGGAACTCCTGGGCCTGCCGACGACCTACCGCGGCGACCGCTGGCCGCAGCTGCTGGACGCCATGAAGCGGGACAAGAAGTCCCGCGGCGCGATGCTGCGCTTCGTCGTGCTCGACGGCGTCGGGAAGCCCTCGCGGCTGGAGGGGCCCGACCCGGCGATGCTGCAGGCGGCCTACTCGGAGATCAGCTCGTCCTGAGCGGCGGAGCGCTGCCGCGGCAGTAGCGGCCTGGACGTCCGGGTCCAGGCGGGCAGCGCGGGCAGCGCCAACAGGGCGACGGCGACGAGCGCTGGGACGCACTGGGCCCAGGCTGTCGCCTCCGGCAGGACCTGGCGTGAGAGCTGGAACGCGGTGAAGGTGACGGCCGTGGTCCAGGGGAGGCCACGGCGGGATCCGGCGACGTCGACCAGGACCGCTCCCGCGACGAGGGTGGCCCAGTGGTAGTCCCAGACCTGCGGTTCCAGCAGGAGTCGTGCGGCGACGCACACGAAGAGGGCGAGTTCGGGCCGACCTCGCCACGCGGCGACGGAGACGGCGAGCAGGCACAGCGCGAACTGCGTGATCCGTACCGTCGAGGGGTAGACGTCGCCGGCGAAGCCAGCAAGCCCGAGCGGAGATTCGGCGAAGACGCGCGCGGTGCTGGAGGTCAGGGCGTCCAGGGTGCCGGGGACCACCACGAAGGCCGACCACGGCAGACCGGCGGTCAGGACCGCCGTGACGGGTGCCGTCCACCGTCGCCCGGGCAGCGGGACCAGGGTCAGCGCCAACAGTCCGACCGCCCACGGTTTGCCACCCGCGGCCATGCCCACTGCGAAGCCGAGGAGCAGAGGGCGCCGGTGCTTCAGCGCCCAGAGTGCGAGGAGTGCTCCACCCACCACCTCGATGTCCTCAGGGTGGGTGAACGTCGTCGCGAGTTCGACCCACACCGGCGCAGCCAGCACCCCGGCCCCGAGCACCACCAGCGGACGAGGGTGGGAGGACAGCCGCTCGGCGGCGCGGCAGACGAACGGCAGGGCCACGGCCGAGGCGATCGCCACGACCGAACCCCCGACTGCGTTGGGCAGCAAGGACAGTGGCGTCATCACCAGGAGGGGGACGGGACCGATCCAGACGTCCGGGTGGTCACGGTAGAACTCCCAGGGGGCGGTGTCGGGCACCTGTCCGGTGAACACACGTCCGGCCTGCTGGAAGTACCACCAATCGTCGGGCGGTCCGACGGTGAGCAGGTTGGAGACCACGATCCACACCGCGACGACCCCGATGGCGGTGAAGCGGTGACGGGTCAAGGCAGCCAGCACGCGAGAGGAGTCCGGCCGGATCACGCCGCCCCCCACGATCTGGACCGAGTCGGTGTCAGCGATCGGGCAGTTCTCCGGCCCGGACGCAGGTCGGTGGCCAGAGCGGCGCAGGCCACGAGCAGGGGCAGGACCTGGAACGCGGCAGCCAGCTCGAAGTCGGCGAGCCAGCGGGCGTCGTAGAGAACGAACACGACCGCGAGCGTCAGCCAGGGACCCCGGTAGCGGGTCCGCAGCAGGTCCACCGCCAAGCAGGCGATCGCCACGGTCGCGAAGTAGTAGTCCCACGCCTGGGGGTCGACGGCGATGCGCCCGGCTGCGACAGCGAAGGGGACCAGGTGAGCCCGTCGCCGGGCCACCGCGACGCAGGCCAGGGCGATCGTCAGGGCGAACTGCGCTGGGCGCACCCAGGCCGGGTAGGGCTCGCCGGCCAGGCCGAGGAGCGTCAACGGCGAGGAGTACCAGACGTCGACCCGGAAGGTCCCCAGCGCACTGAGCGTCCCCGGTGCCGCCAGCAGGAAGGGGGCCCACCAGGCTGCCGCCACGAGACCACCCACGGCGAGGCGCGCGGCCCGTAGCACCAGGGGTCCAGACCATGCAGCGACCAGTGGCAGGAAGCCAATGGCCCAGGGTTTGCCGGCGGCTGCGGTTCCCAGGACGACCGCCGCGACCCAGGGGGTCCACGGTTCGGACCGGGTGCGGAACCAGCACAGGACGAGGCAGGCTGCCAGGACCGCCAGGACGTCGTCGGGATGTGTGAAGTCGGCGGACACCCGCCACCAGTAGAGGGCCGCGAACAAGCCGCCGGCTAGGACTGTCAGGCCGGTCCGGGGATCCGCGGCTCGTTCCCCGCTCGCCCGCTCGAGCAGGTAGCAGCACAGCGGAAGGGCCGCCCCCAGCAGGACCACGATGGTCCACGTGCTGACAGCGGCCGGCAGGAGCGCCACGGGGAGGGCGAGGAGCAGAGCGGGCGGGCCGATCTGCGTGTCAGGCGAGTCCAGGTACAGCTGCCCGGGTGGAAGATCGGTCTGACCGGTCAGCACCAACGCACCCGCGCGGAAGTAGGCCCAGTCGCCGACGCCTCCGCTGGAGTGGACGTGCCAGAGCCCCGGGAGGACCCCGGCCAGCAGCAGCAGGACGTACCGGGCGCGAGCGAGGGTGAGCAGCCAGGCGGGGAGGCCGGAGGCGCTGTCGCGGGGTGTTCGTCGCACGAGCAGAAGATCGGCAGTGCTGCCGCGACGCTGAAACACCTCAGCCCGGTCGCGGTGCGGCGACAGCAGGGCGCCTGGGCCACCGGCGTGGCGGCGGGGAGAGGACAGCGGTCGCGACGATGACGAGGACAAGCGACGCCTGGACGTACGCCACCTGCCAGTTCTCCGAGACCAGCCAGCGCGCGTCGTGGATGAGCAGGACCAGGATCGTCGTGGTCCACGGGAAGCGTCGTCCCCGGACGGCCAGGTCCGCACTGACCGCCGCGACGGCTAGCACAGCGAAGTAGTAGTCGTAGTCCTGGCCCTCGGTGGACACCCGGATGGCGACGACCAGCGCGACGGCCAGCAGCGGCCGCCGCCGCAGAACCGTCAGGACGACCGCGAAGCCCCCCAGTCCGACCTGGATCGGTCGCAACCAAGGAGGTACCTGGCCTCCCGACCAGACGAGCGAGAGCGGCGAGGTCTGCCCGACGAAGATGTGGAACTGCGAGAGAGCGCTCACAGTTCCCGGGGCCCCGAGGACGAACGGCAACCAGGGCAGAATGGCGACGACGCCCGCCAGTCCCAACGCCGCAATGCGTTTGGCGCCGGTCGTCCCAGCCATTGCCAGCGGAAGCAACGCCGCCCCCCAGGGTTTGGCGCCGGCGGCAATGCCCAGCAGGACAGCGCAGGCGATCCACCGTTGCCGTCCCGCCGCGAGCAGTGCGGCGCAGGCTGCCACCAGGAGCAGGACGTCGTCGGGGTGGACGTAGCGCCCCACGGCCGTCGGCCACAGCAGCAGGCACACCGCACCAGCCGCGAGGACCACGAGGGGCCGGTGCGCGTCCGGACCGTGGTACGCGTCGGCCGCGCGCTCCAACATGTGCAGGCACAGCGGCAGCGCCAGTGCGCACAGCACGGCGATGACGACGACTGCCACCTGTTGCGGAAGCCACAGAGCCAACGGTGCGACGACCGTCAACGGAACAGGGCCGATCTGCACCGTCGGTACCTGCTGGTAGAGCTCGAGGGGGCTGGCGTCCGAGGCGGGACCGGCGAAGAACAGGCTCGGTGCGACGTCCTCGGGTCGGCCCGCGAACACCAGGGCCGCCAGTCGGAAGAAGGTGTAGTCGAATCCGGAGGGACCCTGCCAGGCGGTGCGGACCGCGAGCGCGGTGGACAGCAGGCCGATGAGGACGAAGCGGTTCCGGACCAAGAACTCAGCACGTCCCAGGCCGGGGCTCAGACGCACGGAACCTCGCTGAAGCCGCCGTCCGGGGAGTAGTAGAGCTTCTGCCCCACCAAGGGGTCACCTGAGAGGCAGAAGGTTCGTGCGGCCGTGGACACGATGCGGACGTCGTTGAAACCGTCGTCGGCGAGCGCCAACTGGGTACGGTCCGTCGTGTAGGACCCGTACAGCGAGCGGTAGTTCTGCTCGGCGCTCGCAACGTCCTTCATCTCCTGGACCATCGCGTCGCGAACGGACGTCTTGGTCTTCGCCCACACCGGCCGGTACCCGAACCAGCCGCCTGCTCCCAGGGTGATGAGCAGCCCGGCGCCAACGACCCGGTCGATCGTCCGGCGCCGTCGCCGACGGTGTTTGCGGGCTTCCTCGGGCGTCATCGCCTGCCCGGCGATGGACCGACGGTATGCACCCGCCGGGTCGAACACCGGGGGGCGGCGTACGGGCGAGTAGAAACCGTCGGCGGCTTCCTCGACGTCGTGGTCGCTGGTGGGTTGCTGCTGCTCCATGGCCCGGCCTCCTTCGTGGATTGGATCGACAGCGCCCAGCCGCGACTGAAGCGGAAGATCACTCCGAGGCAGGCGACCTGGCCGAACCAGCGGCGGGCCTAGGACACCAAGGGCCCGTTCTCGTGACTGCCCAGCGGAGAAGGACTCGGTGCCTGCCGGGCGGACGGCGTCGAGCTGATCGTCGGACGTTGTGGCGGAGACTGCCTCGGAGCGGTGATCCAGCGAGACCGGGAGCGCCAGGGCCGCGACGATCACCAGGACGGTGGGGCAGCCGAGCCCCGCCTTCCGCTGGGTCAGGGGCACGCCTCGCCACTGAACCCACCGGCCGGCGAGAAGAACAGCGCCGTGTCCGTCCGCCCGTCGTACGCCCCGGCGCAGAACGCGTCGGCACCGGCCGACACGATCGCCAGGTCACCCGAGGACTCACCGACCCCGAGGTCGGCCAGCGACAGCGAGTACTCACCGTGCTCGGCGTGCCAGGACGTCTGGGCGTCGGCGACGAGCTGCAGTCGCCCCCGCAGGTCGTCCGCGGCCCGGTCGGCCCGGTCGTCCAGCACGAGGGCCAGGGTGACGGCGGTGGCCAGGCCGGCGGCGGTGACGACGCCGGCGAGGACGACGCCGGCCCGGCGCGCGCGGCGGGGCGGCTCCTGGGCAGCTCGGGGCTCGGCGTGCAGGCTCACACGCGGCCTCCTTTCCTGCTCCGGCGTCGTGCGGCACCCCGCGGTGGGGCTCAGACGGTGATCGGTGCCCGCCGGGGGTGGGCTGAGGGCGAGGACCCCCTCGCCACCCGGACGCGCGCGCACCTCCACCGTCCGGCGCAACGGCCGTGCCCGCGGTGCTCGCCCCGTGACCGCCGGCCCACCCCGTCGCCACGCTGCCGGACGGCGCCGCCCCGCCCGCTCGGTAGGATGGGGACGCCCTGCCCGCGTCCGACCCGGTCCGCGGGAGCCTGAAGCACGAGAGACGGACTGAGAGACGACGTGGCATCGACGAACGACCTGAAGAACGGCACCGTGCTGAACCTCGACGGCAACCTGTGGTCGGTGGTCGAGTTCCAGCACGTGAAGCCCGGCAAGGGCGGTGCCTTCGTCCGGACGAAGCTGAAGAACGTCCTGTCCGGCAAGGTCGTCGACCGCACGTTCAACGCGGGCTCGAAGGTCGACACCGCGACGGTCGACAAGCGCGACATGCAGTACCTGTACAAGGACGGCGAGGACTTCGTCTTCATGGACTCCTCGACGTACGACCAGATCCACATCAACCCGCAGACCGTGGGTGACGCGGCCAACTACATGCTCGAAAGCCAGGAGGTCATCGTCGCGACGCACGAGGGCACCCCGCTCTACGTCGAGATGCCGACCTCGGTGGTCCTGGAGATCACGTACACCGAGCCGGGCCTGCAGGGCGACCGCTCCACCGGCGGCACCAAGCCGGCGACCGTCGAGACCGGGTACGAGATCCAGGTCCCGCTGTTCCTCGAGACCGGCACGAAGGTCAAGGTCGACACCCGTACGGGCGACTACCTCGGCCGCGTCAACGACTGATGGCTGCTCGCCGCAAGGCGCGCAAGCGCGCGCTGGAGGTCCTCTTCGAGGCCGACCAGCGCAAGCTCGCCCCGCTCGACGTCCTGCGGGACAAGATCGTCCGGGCCGACCCGCCGGTCGGGGAGTACGCCGTCACCCTCGTCGAGGGTGTCGTCGCGCACCAGGCCCGCATCGACGAGGTCCTGTCGACCTACTCGATGGGCTGGACGATCGACCGCATGCCGGCCGTCGACCGCGCGGTGCTGCGGATCGGGGTGTGGGAGATCCTGCACGCCCCCGACGTGCCCGACCACGTCGCGGTGAGCGAGGCCGTCGAGATCGCCCAGGAGCTGTCGACCGACGAGTCCCCGAAGTTCGTCAACGGGCTGCTGGCCCGGATCGCGGAGCTCAAGGAGACCCTCACCGCCTGAGTGGCGGCACGGGGGGGGGGGGGGGGGGGGGGGGGGGGGGGGGGGGGGGGGGGGGGGGGGGGGGGGGGGGGGCGCGGGGGGGGGGGGGGGGGGGGGGGG
>NZ_JBJLSI010000037.1:0-48290 GCF_050871945.1 Kineococcus deserti
CCACGTGCGGGTAGGCGGTCTTGTCGTCGTCGCCGTTCACGCCGACGTCGATGACCTCCTTGACCCGGGGGTCCTTGAGCAGGTCGGCCTTGATCGCGTCCTTGTAGGACACCCCGGCCTCGTCGGCCGCCAGCACCACGCGCCACTGCAGATCAGTCATGACCACATTCTCCCAGTTCAGAGGTTCTCGGCGATGGTCCGGGTGACCAGGGCCAGCGAGATCGCACCCGCGTCGGGGTGCCCGAGGGACCGTTCGGCCAGCGGACGTGCCCGCCCGATCTGCGGGAGCAGGTCCTTCGTGGCCTCGGCCGCGGCCGTCGAGGCCACCGCAGCGGCCCGCCAACTCGCGCTCAGCCCCTCACCGGCACCCACGCGGGCGCTCAACTCGCGTGCGAAGGGTTCAAGCGCGTCCAGCATCGTCTTGTTCCCCACCCGCGCGCCCGCGAGCGTCATGACGGCCTCGACGGACGCGGTCGCGCCGGCGGCCACCTGCTGGGCCGAGGGCCCGCCGGAGTCGTCGAGCTGCTCGGCCAGCGCACGCAGCAGGACACCCCAGATGACACCGGAGGTCCCGCCGGCGCGGTCGGCCCAGCCGTCGGCGGCCGCGGCCAGGGTGGAGCGGGCGCCGGCGCCGGCGTCGGCGGCCTGGCGGGCCTTCTCGGCGGCCGCGCGCGAGCCGCGGGCCATGCCGACGCCGTGGTCGCCGTCGCCGGCGACCGCGTCAATGCGGCCCAGCTCCTCCTCGGCGGCGGCCAGCGCGTCGCGCACGGACTCCACGAGGGCGGCGACCTGCGCACCGGCCTGCGCGGCCTCGGCCGGGGTGCCGGAGTAGTCGGCGACCTCGTCGGCCGGCACCACGTACGCCGGGGCCGGGGTGGTCTCGATGAGCGCGCCGGTGGACAGGGCCGGGGACTGCGCGGGCGCGGTCCACAGCGTCTCGAGCTCGTCGTCCAGCCACGTCACGGTCAGCGAGACGCCGGCCATGTCCAGGGAGGTCACGAGCTCACCGACCTGCGGGGCGACGATCTCGCAACCCTCCTTGCGCAGCCGTGCGGCGACCGGCGCGTAGAGCAGGAAGAGCTCCTCGTACTTCGTGGCGCCCAGACCGTTGAGCAGGACCGCGACCCTGGTCGACGTCCCCTCGGGGCGGGCGTCGAGGACGCGCCGGACGAGGAGCTCGGCGATCTCCTCGGGGGTGCCGACGGGCTCCTCGGAGATGCCCGGTTCGCCGTGGATGCCCAGGCCGACGGCCATCTTCCCGGCCGGGACGGTGAACAGCGGTTCGGACTCCCCCGGCAGGGTGGCCCCGGAGAAGGCGACGCCCAGGGAGCGGGTGCGGTCGTTGGCGTGCCGCGAGACGCGCACGACGTCCTCGAAGGAGTACCCGGCCTCGGCCGCGGCGCCGGCGACCTTGAAGACGACGACGTCCCCGGCGATGCCGCGGCGCTGGGAGTTGGCGCCCTGGCCCTCGGAGGCGACGTCGTCGGTGACGCAGACGACGTCGGCGGGGATGCCCTCGGCACGCAGCCGCTCGGCGGCCAGGCCGAAGTTGAGGATGTCGCCGGCGTAGTTGCCGTAGGCCAGGACGACGCCGCCGCCGCGGTGGGCGGCGCGGGCCACGTCGTAGACCCAGCGGGTCGAGGGGGAGGCGAACACGTCACCGCAGACCGCGGCGTCGGCCAGGCCCGGGCCGACGTAGCCGGCGAAGGCCGGGTAGTGGCCGGAGCCACCACCCACGACGACGGCGACCTTGCCCTCGGGCGTGGCCGTGGAGCGGATCACGCCGTGCGGGACGGGCTGGACGTACCGGGAGTACAGGTCGGTGAAACCGGCGAGGACGTCGGGCACGAACGACGACGGGTTGCCGAAGATGGTGGTCACTGCCGGGATCTCCTTCGATCGCACGCCCGAACGGGCGTGCTCCAGGGGCGCGGTGCGACGGGACGATACCCTGCAACCGGTTGACCAATCCAGCGCCCCGTCCGGGGCATCGAGGAGGCATCGTGGCCATCGGAGTGTCCACCTACGCGTACAGCCACCGCTGGGACGCCTCGGCACCGCAACCCCTGTCGCTGCTGCAGATGCTGCACGAGATCGCCGACCTCGGGGGCGAGGTGTTCCAGATCTGCGACCACCCCGACCTGGAGGCACTGACCCCCGAGCTCGCGGCGCAGCTGCGCGAGGCCGCCGCCGAGCGCGGGCTGGTCCTGGAGACCGGCACCCGCGGAACGGGCGTGGAGCACCTGCGCACGCACCTCGCCCACGCGCGGTCCCTGGGCGCACGGACCGTCCGCTCCATGGTGTTCGCCGTGGTCGACGGGGTGCCCGACCGCCCCACGACCGAGGAGACCCTGACCCGGCTGCGCACGGTCGTGCCCGAGTACGAGGCCGCCGGCGTCACCCTCGGCCTGGAGACCTACGAGCAGATCATGACCTCCGAGCTGCTCGAGATCGTGGACGCGATCGACTCGCCGAACCTCGGGATCGTCCTGGACCCGGCGAACTGCGTGGCCAACGTCGAGCACCCGCGCGACGTCGTGCGCCGGCTGGCCCGTCGCGTCGTCAACATCCACGTCAAGGACTTCGCGTTCACCCGCCGCGAGGGGTGGGCCGGCTTCACGCTGGCCAGCTGCCCGCTGGGCGAGGGCCAGCTCGACTACCGCGACCTGCTGGCCGTCGTGCAGCCGGACCCGACCCGCGTCCACCAGGTCCTCGAGCACTGGCTGCTGCCTCAGGGTGACGTTGCGTCGACGTGCCAGGTGGAGGCCGACTGGACCGCCCGGTCACTGCGAACCCTGACGGGCTACCAAGCACCCCGGTGAGCCTCGCAACCGGTTGACCAATCGCGGCCCCGGGTGCGACAGTCTTCCCGCCGACCGGTCCGCCCGGGCGGCGCTCTCCCACATGTCAACGACTCGACATTCGACCCGTGCAAGGGAGCACGCCCTCCATGGACACCACGCAACCGGCAGGCAGCACCGCACTGCGGAAGGCCGCAGTGCGGCTCATCCCGTTCGTCGCGGTGATGTTCTTCATCAACTACCTCGACCGGACCGCGATCAGCTTCGCGGGCCCGAACGGGATGAACGACGACCTCGGGCTGACGCTGGCCCAGTACGGGTTCGCGTCCGGCATCTTCTTCGTCGGCTACATCATCCTCGAGATCCCCAGCAACATGGCGCTGCACCGCTTCGGTGCCCGCAAGTGGCTGGCGCGCATCATGGTCACCTGGGGCATCGTCGCCGTCCTGTTCACCTGGGTGCAGGACGCGACCCAGCTGTACTGGCTGCGGTTCCTCCTCGGCGTGACCGAGGCCGGGTTCTTCCCCGGCGCCATCCTCTTCATCACGATGTGGTTCCCGCGCGAGTACCGCCGCAAGGCGCTCGCCGGTTTCTACCTGGCCCAGCCGCTGACCACGGTCGTCGGCGCCCCGCTGGCCGGTTTCCTCATGCAGTCCGGCCACGGGGTGTTCGGCCTCGAGGGCTGGCGCTTCATGTTCCTGTGCGTCGGCGTGCCGGCGATCCTCATGGGCATCGCGTGCTGGTTCTACCTGACCGACAAGCCCGAGGACGCCAAGTGGCTGACCGCCGACGAGCGCGCCTGGATGCGCCGTGAACTCGACTCCGAGGGCGCCGAGAGCGAGTCCCGCGGCACCCACTCCGCCCGCGCCATCCTCGGCGTCGGCCGCGTGTGGGCCCTGGCCGTCGCGTACTTCGGCCTGATCTACGGCCTGTACTCCCTGGCCTTCTTCCTGCCGACGATCATCGCCGGCTTCCAGGAACGTTTCGGCACCACGTTCTCGGTGTTCGAGAAGGGCCTGGTCAACGCGGTCCCGTACGTCCCGGCCGCCATCGCCCTGTTCCTGTGGTCGCGGCACATCGTCAAGAACGGCTTCAAGAGCTGGCACATCGCGGTCCCGACGCTGGCCGCCGGCATCAGCGTCCCGATCGCGCTGTACATGAACTCGCCGTACCTGACGATCCTCGTGATCGCCGTCACCGCGTGCGGCATCTTCATGGCGCTGCCGAACTTCTGGTCGCTGCCGCCGCAGTTCCTCACCGGTGCCGCGGCCGCCGCCGGCATCGCCTTCATCAACACCTTCGGCAACATCGGCGGGTTCTCCGCGCCGTACATCACCGGCTGGCTGACCGACCTCACCGGCGACGAGAAGCTGGGGCTGTGGCTCACCGGTGGCCTGCTCGTCCTGTCCGCCGTGATCCTGCTCGTCATGTCGCGGCGCAGCCGGGCCGCCGTGGCCACCTCGGCCACCGCCGCCGACACCAAGACCACCCACGCCTGAGAAACCGCTAGGAGCTGAGAATCGTGACCGCTACGTCTGAGACCGCTGTGACCACCGAGACCCCGGCCGTGACCGTCGCCGTCGTCGGCGCCGGCGGCAAGATGGGCATGCGGGTCTCCCGCAACCTCATGAAGTCGCGCCACACCCTGCGCTACGCGGAGAACTCCCCCGCCGGCCAGGAGCGCATGGCCGCCGAGGGCCGTACCGCCGTCTCCACCGAAGAGGCGATCGACGGCGCCGACGTCGTCATCCTCGCCGTCCCGGACACCGTCCTGGGCGTCGTGTCGCAGTCGGTCGTCCCGGCCATGAAGCCCGGCTCGATCCTGGTCACCCTCGACCCGGCCGCCGCCTACGCCGGTCTGCTCGCCCAGCGCGAGGACGTCCTGCAGGCCTGCGCCCACCCCTGCCACCCCTCGGTCTTCCTCGAGCGCACCAAGCCCGAGGAGTACAAGGACAACTTCGGCGGCGAGGCCGCGCTGCAGAACGTCGTCGCGGCGTTCGAGCACGACGACCTGCAGAAGCGGGCAGTCGCCGAGGACGTCATCCGGATCATGTACGGCCCGGTCGACACCGTGCACTGGGTGACCGTCAAGCAGCTGGCCGTCCTCGAGCCGACCCTGGTCGAGACCGTGGCCTGCATGATCGGCGCGCTGCTGAAGGACGCCCTGCACGAGACCGTGCACACCGTGGGTGTCCCCGAGGAGGCCGCCAAGGCCATGCTCTTCGGCCACGTGCAGATCGCGCTGACCAACACCCTGCGCGGCTCCAACCCGTTCTCCGACGCCTGCCTCATCGCGATGGACTACGGCCGCGAGTCCATCGTCAAGGACGACTGGAAGAAGATCTTCCGCGACGACGAACTCGACAGCGTCATCACCAAGATGCTGAAGCTGGACAAGATCGAGCGCTGAGTTCGATCCCCACGAAGGGCCGGGACGTCGTCCCGGCCCTTCGTCGTGCTCAGCGGCCGGCGCGCGACGCGTCGAGCACGACGGCGGTGACGATGACGGCGCTGCTCACGACCAGGGAGTTTCCGGCGGCGCCTGCACCCGGCCGTCGACCCGCACCTCGACCCGCTCGTCGAAGAAGCACACGAGGTCCTTGATCTTGGGGTTCTCCGGGACCGGATCGGGGTAGCTCCACGCACCGTCCGGCACGAACTCACCGCCCGCCCGCACCGACCAGTACCGCGCCCGCCCCTTGTAGGGGCACTGGGTCACCAGGTCGCTGGCCTCCAGCAGGTCGCTCCGCACGTCCGTCCACGGCAGGTACCACCGTCGCGGCAGCGGCTGCTCGATCAGCAGCAGCGGGTGCACGCTGTTCGCGACCTCCACCCCGCCGACGAAGACCTGCACCCGCCGGGACGAGCGGAGGGTGTCGATGCGCTTGTAGGGGTCGCGGGCGTGGACGTGGACGCGTTCGTCCTCCTCGTACCAGTCCAGCGCTTCCCAGGAGAACGTCACCGCGCCGGCCAGTGCCGCGAAGGGGCCGGTGACGTCCGCCCGGGTCCACGCCCCCCGCGGAACCTCGACGTCACCGGCGCGGACGGTGAACTGCTCACGGCCGTCCGCCCCCGGTCCGTCCGGCAGCAGCGCACCGGGGGTGACGTCGTCGAGCGGGACGTAGTAGGTCGGCAAGGACTGCGGGCCGTACTCCACGAGCAGCTGCGCGCGTTCGGAGTCGGCGATCAGGCGGTGGCCGAGGCGGACGCGGATCCGCCGCGGCGTGGGTTCGACGAGGGTCTGCGGCCAGGCGAAGGTCATGACGTCCTCCCGGGCGCCGGGCACTCCACGGCGGAGCGCCGGGGTTCCGTCATCCCACCAGCACGCCGGCGGCGCAAGGGTCCGCCCACCCTCGGGGGACGTCACGCCCGGCCGCAGGGCGCGCGGGCGGCCTCAGCCGAGCGGAGCGGCGACGTGGTCCGCCGCCTCCTCCATGTGCGTGCGCAGGAAGCGACGACCGGCGTCGGCGTCGCCACGCTCGACGATCTCGACGAGCGGGACGTGCCGCTCCACGGCCATGTTCACGCGGGCCAGGTCGGCGCCGGCGGCGGTGATCGCCGCGCGCGCCTGGCCGCTGACGTGCAGCCAGGACTGCAGCAGGGTCTCGTTGCCCGAGGCCCGGCACAGGGCCTCGTGGAACTCCAGGTCGCGGGTCACCAGCTCGGCCAGCGGCAGGCCCGGTTCGGCCATCGCCTCCAGCCGGGCGCGCAGCTCGGTGACGACCGCGGTGCGGTCGGGCAGGGCGCACAGGTCCTCGCAGGCGAGCGCCTCGAGGGCGCCGCGCACGGCGAACACCTCCCGCACCCCGCGGGCGTCCAGGACCCGCACGCTCAGCCGGCCGCGGCTGTCGGAGACGAGCAACCCCTCCTGCTGCAGGTGCCGCAGGGCCTCCCGCAGGGTCCCGCGGCTGACGCCGAGGGACTCGCTGAGCTCGATCTCGGCCAGGTGGGTGCCGGGGGCGAGGACTCCGGTGCTCACCGCGTCGCGCAGCTTGACGAGGATCTGCTCCCGGCGCGTCGTGCGCTCCACGGGACCGAGGGAACTGAGCGGACCAGCCGTCGCGACCATGACGGAAACCTACCCGGCAGAACTCGCCCGTGGTCACACGTCGACTGTCGACAGTCCGACCTTCGCGGTCACGCGCGGCTGCGACGCAGGGGGCGGCGCACTCAGCCCGCGCGGCGCCGGGCCACGACGATCCCGGCGGCGAGGGCCAGCAGGACCAGCGGGGCCAGCCGGCGCCGGGTGCTGCCCACGGGCAGCGCGTGGTCGACGCCGTCCTTGACGCGGTCGGACACGGCCAGCGGGATCCCGGCCAGGACGTTGCCCGGAGGCTCGCGGGGCACGCGCGGGTGCGGCCGGGTGGGCGAGGTGCGGCGCTGGGCCTCCCACGCCGCGCCGATCGCGCGCAGCCGCCGCGCGCTGACCGCCTGCTGCAGCCGGGGCAGGAGGTCGTCCTCCTCGTCGTGGGCGTCGTGGCGGATCACCTCGAACGTGGCGCGGACCACCGCGTCGTAGTCCGCCGACGCCGGATCGGCCCGCTGCAACCGCACCAGGGCGTCGTTCACGGCCTGGTGGTCGCCCTCGATGTGCCGGGTCAGCTCGTCGTCCTCACCGGCGAGGAACCGGCGGTAGGCGGGGAACAGCACGGTCTCCTCGGCGAAGGCGTGCCGCAACGCCCGCTCGGCGACCTCGGCGACCAGCCGTCCGCGCTCCTGCGCCGAGGTCGCCCGGTCGTAGGCGCGCATGAGCTCGTCCAGCTCGGCGTGGTCGCGGCTCTGGCGGGACAGGATGCTGCCCGGGCCGCCGCGCTCGGCCTCGGACTGGTCGGCCACCGACCGCAGGGCCGGGTTGCGCAGGTTCGTCATGCCCTTCCCCTGCCCCGTGCGGGCGTGGTGCAACCCCTCAGCGGGGTGTGCGGGTGCGGCGTTCGACGACGGGCGCGGCCGCCGCCCGCGCGCCGACCGTGGCCTCGAAGGTCCCGGCCGACCCGTGGCCGCTCACCACCTCCGCCGGCGAACCGTCCAGCGGCTGACACCAGATCGAGACGTCCGGGGACGCCCCGTCCGCCGACGGCAGCGCCCGCCCGGCGACCAGGACCGACGTGCGGTCGGTGGAGGCGAGCACGTCCTCGACGCGCTCGGGGGCCTCGGCCAGTTCCCGGGCCAGGGCCAGGGCACCGTCGCGGCCCACGACGGCGACCGACCGCGCGGTGGGGGTGCTGCGCACCAGCGCCAGCGCCCCGCCGTCGACGAAGGTGGGTGCGGTCCTGGCCGACCCCGGAGTACGCCAGGACGGGACCCGGGGCCCAGCCGCCGCTGGTCCCGTCCCGCTCAGCAGACCGGTGGCCAGCGCGGCCACGCCCAGCGTCCCCACGATCCTGCGCAACGCTTCTCCCCCGCCCCGGTCCTGCGCCCGTCCCAGCAGGTCCCGGGGACCGGAGCGGGGGTTCCACCGTCACCGGCGGATCGCGTCCTCGAAGGTGGACCGGTTGTGCCGCAGGTACTGCGCGTCGGCGCGGTAGAGCCGGTCGTGCCCGGCGGCGATGTGCGAGGCGAACGCCGCGCTGCCCGCGGCGGCCTGGGCGTGCATGAAGGCGACGAGCCCGTGCAGGTGGTCCAGGACGGCGTCGAGCAGACCGTCCCGGTCGTGCGTCGTCATCCCGTAGGCGCCGGCGAAGGTGGCCAGCCGCACGGCCTGTTCCGCGGTTCCCGGGCGGACGCCGTCGTGGCCCGGCGCCGACAACGGAACCCACCGGTAGACCGCACCGCCGAGGTCGGTGAGCCGGGAACCCGGCCGGGCGGTGTCGAAGTCGATCAGCCCGACGACGCGCTCGCCGTCCAGGACGCAGTTGTGCGGGGCGAAGTCGCCGTGGCACACCACCTCGACGGGGTCCTGGACCGGGAACAGCCACCCGTCGCGGGGCAGTGCGGCCGCGAAACCCGCCGTGGCCGCGTGGTAGTCGCGCAGGAGTTCGGCGGCACCGACCAGCGCGGTGCGGGTCGCAGCCTCGTCGGGGACGGGGTGGTTGGCCACGACCCCGGGCAGGAAGTCGAGCACCTCGAAACCGTCGACGACGTCCAGGACGCGCGGGACGGGAGCGAAACCCTCCAGGCGCCGCAGCAGGTCGTGGACCCGGGGCGACCACGGGCCGGTCGGCCGGCGGACCGTCCGCCCGATCCGCACGACCTCGTTGACCCCGCCGCCGGTCAGGACCTCCTCGTCCACGTTCCCCCCTCGTCCGCGTGGGCCCAGGATGCGGGGCGGTGGTTCAGCCGTCCACCGGTTTCAGAGCGGCAGCACGCAGGCCGGCGACCCGATCTCGGCGACGGACCGGTCGGCGACGGTGAGGTCGTCGTCGAGCGCGAGGTGCACGATCCGGTCGGAGTCCTGCGCGGCGACGTACAGGTGCCGGCCGATCGCGACGACGTGCCGGGGGTTCACCGCGCCGAGGTGGACGTCGCGCACCGGCCGGGCCATCCCGTCGACGACCTCGTGCAGCGTGAGGACCTCGGCCCGCCGGTTGGCCACCACCAGCCCCCAGGGCGCGGGGCAGATCTCCGAGGGGTACACCCGCTCGGGCACGCCGACGGCCAGGGCCGGTGCGGTGACGGGGTCGCCGAGGCGGCCGTCCCGGACCGCGAGCGAGGTGACACTGGCGTCGAGCTCACCGGCCACGAACAGCCGCCCGTCCGCCACGGCCGCGTGCCGCGGGCCGGTCCCGGGGGGCAGGTGCACCGTCTGCACGGGGTCGGCGGACAGCCCCTCACCGGTCAGCGCGTGCACGCGGATCTCGTCGGTGCCCAGGTCGAACACCGCCACCTGCTCGCCCAGCACGCGCGTGGAGTGCGGGTGGGAGGCCTCCTGCCGTTCGCTGTCCGGGCCGGACCCGTTGCCGTGCAACGTCTGCCGCAACCGGGCGACGGCACCGTCGCGCAGGTCCAGGACGCCGACCCCACCGCCGTAGTTGGCGACCAGGAGGAGACCCGGGGCCAGCGAGAGGTGGCACGGGGAGGATCCGCCGCTGGGCGCCTCGCCGAGCAGTTCCCATCCGCCGGCAGCGGGGCGGCGGGAGGAGACGAAACCCTCCTCGACCTCGTGAGCGGCGTGCACGGTCCCGTCCGCGCCGGCCACCAGGAAGGACGGGGACGGGCAGTCGTCGACGGGTCCCACGGCACCGAGCCGACCGGTCCGCGGATCGCGCCGCACCAGTGCGACGCCGGGGCCGCGACCGCCGGTGGCGGCGGTGTAGGAGCCGACGGCCAGGACGCTGGAGGTCATGAGGTGATCATGCCGTGCGGGGAACCCGGTCGCGCCCACCGGCGGCCGTGGCCCGCAGCCCCCGGTCGACGAACCCGACCATCCAGCCGAAGCTCTCCTCGACGTCGGTGGCCATCTGGAACCCGCCGCCCACCTCCAGCGTCGCGAACCCGTGCAGGGAACTGCGCAGCATCCGCAGCGCGTGGACCTCCTGCCCGGGATCGATGCCGTAGCCGCGCAGCACGGCCGCCAGCGACTCCAGCACCCGTCCCGTCGCGGCCGCGTAGGCGTCGTCGGGGCCGGTCGGGCGCGCGCCGAGGGTGGCGGCGTACCGGCCGGGGTGCTCCCGGACGAACTGCCGGACGGCCCGCGCGGCGGCGACGAGGGCGTCGCCGCCGGCCAGGCCCTGGGTCGCGCCACGCAGGGTGTCGGCGAGCTGGTCGGCGGCCAGGACGGCGATCCGGTGCGAGAGGTCGGCCAGGCCGTCGACGTGCTTGTACAGGGAAGGGGGCCGCACGCCCAGCCGCTCGGCCAGGACCCCCATGCTGAGCTGGTCGAAACCCCGCTCGTCGGCCAGGGCGGCGCCGGCCTCGGTGACGGCGGCGGGGGCCAGTCCGGCCCTAGGCACGGGCCAGGGTCCGGGTCAGGAACGGCAGGACGAGGTCGACGACGCGCTCGGGCGTCTCGGTGTGCGGGTAGTGGCCGGCGCCCTCGATGACGGCGAGTTCCCCCAGACCGGCAGGCAGGTCGGCGACGATGCGCTCACCCTCGGCGCGCGGGTCGGCCCAGTCGGGGTCGGCGCTGCCCTCGACGACCAGGACGGGGCAGCGGACGTTGCCCAGCTGCTCCCCCGCGTCCGTCGGAGCCGACTTCCCCATGGCCTGCAGCACCTGCATCCGGCCGGGTTCGCGCAGCCCGGCCTCGATGCGGGCGAGTTCGGCGTCCCAGTCGGCCGGTTTGGCCGGCACGGCCAGGTCGAGGTACTTGGACCAGTTCGGCACGCTCCCCAGGACGGCGGTCAGGGCCAGGTGGACCATCCCCCGCCGGTGTCGCCGCACCCGGAGCAGGCCGGCGAGGTCGATCGACTGCCGGCGGGTGAACGGCGCGAGCTCCACCACGCCGCTGACGAGGTCCGGGGCGCCGGCCGCCGCGATGGTCGCGGCTCCCCCGCTGATCGACTGGCCCACGATCACGGCGGGCCCCCCGAGGTGGCGGACCAGCGCCAGGAGGTCGCCGGCGATGTCGGTGCGGCTGTAGCCGTTCCAGCCGACGCTGGACTCGCCGCAGCCGCGGAGGTCCACGCCGGCCACCCGGTAACCGGCGGCGGCCAGCGTCGGGGCGACGAAGCGGTAGGAGCGCCTGCTGTCACCCATCCCGTGGGCCAGGACGACGAGCGGTCCCTCGCCCGTCACCTCGTAGGCGATGGTGCCCCCGCCGATCTGCAGGTGCTCGGTCATGACGTCCTCCCCGCTGGCTAACAACATTAGCCCGAAGCTAATTGGATTAGCCTGCGGGGTCAAGCCCGGACGGACGCGACGTCGGGGGCCGCGAGGTGCAGGGCGTGGCGAGCCGGGGCTGGCTGGTCGGGGAACGACGAGGCCCGGCCCACCGGGTGGTGGACGGGGCCTCGCAGGGGAACTCAGCGGGTGCGCTCGGGCCGCCAGACCACGAGGGCGGTGGACCGTTGCGACTCGGGGCGGCGGCCCATCGGCGTCGCCACGATGTCGCCGGCCATGCCGGCCGCGAAGATCCGGCGGGCCTGCTGGCGGACCAGCGCGATCTCGGCCTCGAGCTCCTCCACGCGCTGACCGAGGGCCAGCACCTGGTTCTCCAGGTCGAGGATCCGCTTGATCCCCGCGAGGTTCACGCCGTCCTCCTGGGACAGGCGCTGCACCTCACGCAGCTGCGCGATGTCCCGCGCGGAGTAGCGGCGCCCCCGGCCACGGGCCCGGCTGGGCGAGACGAGGCCGAGGCGGTCGTACTGGCGCAGCGTCTGCGGGTGCATCCCCGCGAGTTCGGCCGCGACCGAGATCACGAACAACGGGTTGTCGTCGTCGTACACGTTCCTCTCCCTCCCCTCGTCCCGGACCTCCCCGGTGGTGCGTCAGCTGCGGGCGCGGTCGGCCAGGCCCGCGCGCGGGTCGTCCCCGGCGGTCGCCTTCGCGAACGCCTCGACGGCCTCGCGCACGGCGCCGTCGACCCGTTGCGGCACGACGACCTCGATCGTCACGAACAGGTCACCCCGCTCGTCGGTCGAGCGCGAGCGCTTGACCCCCCGGCCCTTCAGCCGCAGCGAACGACCCGACGGGGTGCCGGCCGGGACCTTCACCCGCACGGTGGCACCGTCCAGGGTCGGGACGTCGACGGTCGCGCCGAGCACGGCCTCGTCGAACGAGACCGGCAGGGTCATCCGCAGGTCGTCCCCGTCCCGGCGGAACACCGGGTGCGGCTCGACGTTCACGGTCACCAGCAGGTCGCCGGCCTGACCGCCCGCGCCGGGAAGCCCCTTGCCGCGCAACCGGACCTTCTGCCCGTCGCGGACCCCCTGCGGCAGCCGGGCGTTGACGGTCCGCGCCGGTCCGCCCCGCGGGTCGGGCACCCGCAGGGAGACGGTCTTGCCGTCGAGGGCGTCGCGGAACGACACCCGCGCGGAGGCCTCGAGGTCCTGGCCGCGCGGCGGCGCCTGGGTCCCGCCCGGGGCCCCGCCGAAACCACCGGGGGCTCCGCCAAAACCACCGGGGGCTCCGCCGAAACCACCGGGGAAACCCCCGGCGGCACCGGCGCCGCCCTGGCCGAACAGGCCGCCGAGCAGGTCCTCGAAACCCCCGCCGGACGCGCCGCCGGGAGTTCCGAACCGCACGCCGCCGGGCGCACCGCGACCCTGCCCGAACAACCCGCCGAGCAGGTCCTCGAACCCGGCGCCGCCGCCGGCGGACCCGGCTCCCCCGGAGGAGAACCGGGCCCCGCCGCCGACCATGGCGCGGACGCCGTCGTACTGGCGGCGCTGCTCGGGATCGGACAGGACCGCGTAGGCCTCGCCGACCTCCTTGAACCGCTGTTCGGCCGCGGCGTCCCCCGGGTTGGCGTCCGGGTGCAACGTGCGGGCCTTCTTGCGGTAGGCCTTCTTGATCTCGGCCGCGTCGGCGTCGTGGGAGACGCCGAGGATCGCGTAGAAGTCCTTCTCGGCCCAGTCCTGCATGCTCATCGACGTCCTCCTCCCTCGACGACCGAACTCATCCCTGGGGGTCGGCCACCGCGACGCGGGCCGGGCGCAGGACGCGCTCGCCGAACTTGTAGCCGGGCTGCAGCACCTTCACGCACGTCGCCACCTCGTACTCGTCGGAGTGGCTGTGCATGAGCGCCTCGTGCACGGCCGGGTCGAACGGTTCGCCGTCCTGGCCGTAGCGCTCGAGCCCGAACCGCGTCAGCGTGCTCTCCAGCTTGTCCGCGATCGCGACGAACGGCCCCGTGAGGTCGCCGTGCTCGCGCGAGAGGTGGATGTCGTCGAGGACCGGCAGCAGGGCCTCGGCCACCCCCGCGAGCGCCGCGTTCTTGGCGACGTCGCGGTCGCGGTCGACGCGCTTCTTGTAGTTGACGTACTCCGCGTTCAGCCGCTGGAGCTCCTCCAGCCGCTGGGCCGCGAGGGACTGCGCCGCCTCGAGCCCGGCCTCGGCCGCGCCGTCGTCCGGGCCGCCCACCGTGGGCTGCGCGGGCTGCGCAGCCTCGGTGGGGGTCGGTGCGGCCGTGGACTCGCCCCGGACCTGGCCGGTCTCGGGATCGATGCGGCGGTTGTCGCGGACCACGGTGGGTTCGGCGAACTCCTCCGACATCACTTGTCCTTCTCGTCGTCGACGACCTCGGCGTCCACGACGTCCTCGTCCGCGGCGTCGGACTTGGTGAAGTCCGGGCCGGCCGAGGCGCCCGCGTCACCGGCGGCGGCACCCTCGGACTGCTGGTTGGCGTACATGGCCGAACCCAGCTTCTGCGAGGCCTGCGCGACGGCGTCGGACTTGGCCTTGATCTCGGCCGCGTCGGTACCGGCCAGGGCGGTCTTGAGTTCCGCCAGGGCCTTCTCGACCTCTTCCTTGCCGTCGGCCGGGAGCTTGTCGGAGTTGTCGGCGATGAACTTCTCGGTCTGGTAGACGAGCGCCTCGGCCTGGTTGCGGGCCTCGGCCTCCTCGCGACGCTGCTTGTCCTCGTTCGCGTGCTGCTCGGCGTCCTTGACCATCCGCTCGATGTCCTCCTTCGACAGCGCGCTGCCGCCGGAGATGGTCATCGACTGCTCCTTGCCCGTGCCGCGGTCCTTGGCGTTCACGTGCACGATGCCGTTGGCGTCGATGTCGAACGTGACCTCGACCTGCGGCACGCCGCGCGGGGCCGGGGCGATGCCGGTGAGTTCGAACGTGCCCAGCGGCTTGTTGTCGCGGGCCAGTTCGCGCTCGCCCTGGAACACCTGGATGAGCACCGAGGGCTGGTTGTCGTCGGCGGTCGTGAAGACCTCCGAGCGCTTGGTCGGGATCGCGGTGTTGCGCTCGATGAGCTTGGTCATGATCCCGCCCTTGGTCTCGATGCCCAGGGACAGCGGGGTGACGTCGATGAGCAGGACGTCCTTGCGCTCACCCTTGAGGACACCGGCCTGCAGGGCGGCGCCGATGGCGACGACCTCGTCCGGGTTCACGCCCTTGTTGGGCTCCTTGCCGCCGGTCAGCTCCTTGACGACGTTGGTCACCGCGGGCATGCGGGTGGAACCACCGACGAGCACGACGTGGTGGATGTCGGACAGCTTCACGTCGGCGTCGGAGATGACGTCGTGGAACGGCTTCTTGGTGCGGTCCAGCAGGTCCTGGGTCATCTGCTCGAACTGCGCACGGGTGAGCTGCTCGTCGAGGTGCACCGGGCCGTTCTCGGTCATCGACAGGTACTGCAGCGAGATGCCGGTGCTGGTGGCCGTCGACAGTTCCTTCTTGGCCTGCTCGGCGGACTCGCGCAGACGCTGCATCGCGATCTTGTCCTTGGACAGGTCGATGCCGTACGCGCCCTGGACCTTCTTCAGCAGGTGGTCGACGATGCGCTGGTCCCAGTCGTCACCACCGAGGTGGTTGTCACCGGAGGTCGCGCGGACCTGGATGGTGGAGAAGCCGTCCTCGTCCTTGCCGACCTCGAGCAGGGAGACGTCGAAGGTGCCGCCGCCGAGGTCGAAGACGAGGATGAGCTCGTCCTCCTTGCCCTTCTCCAGGCCGTAGGCCAGCGCGGCCGCGGTGGGCTCGTTGATGATGCGCAGGACGTTCATGCCCGCGATCTCGCCGGCTTCCTTCGTCGCCTGGCGCTGGGCGTCGGAGAAGTAGGCCGGGACGGTGATGACGGCGTCGGTGACGGCCTCACCGAGGTAGCTCTCCGCGTCGCGCTTGAGCTTCTGCAGCACGCGGGCGCTGATCTCCTGCGGCGTGTACTTCTTGTCGTCGATCGAGACGTTCCAGTCGGTGCCGACGTGACGCTTGACGGACCGGATGGTGCGGTCGACGTTGGTCACGGCCTGGCGCTTGGCGATCTCACCGACGAGCACCTCGCCGTTCTTGGCGAACGCGACGACCGACGGAGTGGTGCGGCCGCCCTCGGCGTTGGCGATGACGGTGGGTTCACCACCCTCGAGGACGGAGACGACGGAGTTGGTGGTTCCCAGGTCGATGCCGACCGCACGTGCCATGACTGGCCCTCTTCCTCACTGAGACGACTGTTGAGCGTTCCCCACTCAAGTTCCCCGAGCCGGTTCCGGCTGTCAAGTCGAACCGCACTCACCTTGAGTCTGATGGGCTCAACTCACGAGCCGCGCTCCTTGTTCCCGGGAACTCCCACGACCTGCCGCACGCTGTTCCCGACGTGGAACCGAAGCGGCGCATCCCGTTGCACTTCGACGAGGCCTCCAAGGCCGGGGGCACGCACGTCAACCTGTCGGCCGTCCGCACCGACGGCTCCCACCTGTGGGTGGCCGGCGACGAGACGGCCACCGTCGAGCGGCTCACGGCCGTCCTCGTGGACGGGCGCGTGCAGTCCTTCGCCCACCAGATCACGGTCCCGCTCGCCGAGCTCGTCGACCTGCCCGGCCCGGACGGCGAGGAGGCCGACATCGAGGGCCTGGCCCGCAGCGGCCCGTGGCTGTGGGCGATCGGCTCGCACAGCCTGAAGCGCAAGCGCATCCGCGACTCCGACAGCGACGTCAAGGCGCGCAAGCGGCTGGGCCGCATCGTGCGCGAGGCCAACCGGTACGTCCTGGTCCGGCTCCCCGTCGACCCGGTCACCGGGCTCCCCGCCCGCGAGGTCGAGGTCGACGGGCAGCGGCTGACCGCCGCGGTCCTCGGCGCGCGCGACGACGACCTCACCTCCCACCTGCGCTCGGACGACCTGCTCGCCCCGTTCCTGCAGATCCCGTCCAAGGACAACGGCCTGGACGTCGAAGGCGTCGCGGTGCACCACGGCGCCGACGGGCTGCGCCTGTACGTCGGGCTGCGCGGACCGGTGCTGCGCGGCTGGGCCGTCCTGCTGGAGCTGCGGCCCCGCACGCACCCCAGGCGGCCCGGCCGGCTGGTGCTGGAGGAGTTCGAGGACGGCGCGACCTACCGGCTGCACCTGCTGGACCTGCGCGGCCTGGGCATCCGCGACCTGTGCCCCGACGGCGACGACCTGCTGGTGCTGTCCGGGCCGTCGATGGGGCTGTCCGGGCCGACCCGGGTGCACCGCTGGGTCGGCGGGGGCGTCGTGGACGCGGCCGAGGTGGTGCGGGCCCAGGAGCTGCCCGTCGTGCTCGACCTGCCGCACGGGCAGGGGGTGGACCACCCCGAGGGCATCGCGCTGGTCCCGGCGGAGGTGACCGGGACGGTCGACCAGCTGCTCGTCGTGCTCGACTCCCCCGCCCCCGAGCGCCACACCGCCGACGGCGGGATGCTCGCGGACGTCTGGGACCTGCCGTGACGGTCCGAACGCCGCCCCCTCAGATCCAGCCGTTCGTCTGCGCGATCTTCACGGCGTCGGTCCGTCCCCGGGCGTTGAGCTTGTCGACGATCGCCGTGAGGTAGTTGCGCACCGTCCCCTCGCTGAGCACCAGCCGGTGTGCGGTCTCGCGCACGGTGCAGCCGTCGGCCACGAGCACCAGCACGTCCGCCTCCCGGGCCGTCAACGGCGAGTCGCCCCGCTGCACCGCGGCCGCCGCCAGCTCGGGGTGCAGCACGCGACCCCCGGCCGCCACCTGCCGGATGCCGTCGACGAGCTCGTCGACGGGCGCGTTCTTCAGCACGAAGCCGTCCACCCCCGCCGCCAGCGCGCTGCGCACGGCGGCCGGGCGGCCCAGGGCGGTGAGGATGATCACCTTGGTGCCCGGCGCCTCCCGGCGCAGGTGGGTCGCGACGGTGATCCCGTCGCCGCCGGGCATCTCCAGGTCCAGGACCGCGACGTCGACGGGTGTCGTCGACAGGGCGGCCAGGACCTGGTCCCCGCGCTCGACCGAGGCCACCACCTCCAGGTCGTCCTCGGTCTGCAGCAACGCGACCAGCGCGGACCGCACGATGTGCATGTCCTCCGCGACGAGCACCCGGATCACGACTTCCCCTCCACGGCCGACACCTTCGACAAGGGCACCGAACAGCTCAGCCGGAACGTGCCACCTCCGGCCGACGACCACACCGACCCTCCCAGGGCCTGCACCCGTTCCCGCATCCCCAGCAGACCCGATCCCGCGCCGAGGGGGAAGGGGCTCCCCGACGCCTCGTCGCCGTCGTGGACCCCGTCGTTCTCGACGACCAGCTGCACCGCCGCGGGTTCCTGCCGGACGTGGACGGCGATCCGGCAGCGCGTGGCGTGGGCGTGCTTGACCACGTTCGTGGCGGCCTCGCGCAGAACCCAGGCCACCACCTCGTCCGCCGCGCCCGCCTGCAGGCCCGGGTCGGCGTCGGCCTCGCACCGCACTCCCGCGTCGGTCAGCAGCCGCACGGCCGCGGCCAGCTCCGAGCGCAGGCTCAGCGCGCGGTACCCCGCCACCAGGACCCGCAGGTCCGCCGCGGCGGCGTGGCTGAGCGCCAGGACCTCGTCGAGCTCGGAGCGGACCGCCTCGCCCTTGCCCGAGCGGTGGTGGCGGCGGGCCAGTTCGACCTTCAGCGAGATCGCCGCGAGGTTGCGGCCCAGCAGGTCGTGCAGGTCGCGGGACACCCGCACGCGCTCGGCCAGCACCTCGGCGTGCGCGAGTTCGGCGCGGGCCAGTTCCAGTTCGCGGTACGTGTTCACCGACCGGACGACCAGGAACAGCAGCACCGAGGTCGCGACGTAGCTGATCCCCGCGAACACGGTGTCGCCCCAGGCCTCCCCCACGGCGCGGCTCACCCCCAGCTGCGCGAGCAGTCCGGCCAGGTAGACGACCGTGGCCGCCGCCGCCGGCAGCAGTTCGAGGGCGAAGCAGCCCAGGACGGCCGACCAGGCGATCCACCCGGGCCCCAGCAGCAACGCGGGCACGTAGGCGACCAGGGCCAGGGCGACGAGCGCGGCTGCGCGGGGGCGCTCGGCGCGCCGGCCCAGGGTCCGGCCCAGCACGACGAGCGTCACCGCCACGGCCGCGGACGCGCTCACGACGGTCGCGGTCAACGCGAACGGAACCGAGTACCGCGCTCCGGTCCGGGCCCAGCCGAGTTCCCCCGTCAGCACGTCGTCGACGACCGAGACGGACAACCCGAGGGCGCACAGGACGAACAGGACCACCGCCAGGGCCTGCAGCCGGCGGGTGACGGCACCGGTCCCCGGGCGCGGGCGCCCCCAGAACCGGGAAACTTCGGGCCGCGCACGCACGGCGGACACCGTATCCGCCCGCGCACCCAGCGTCGTCGGGGACGACCGCCCGGCCGGGCCCGACGGCGGAACGCTCAGACCGGCAGGTCCCACGGGTTCGGGCTGCCGCCGGGCCGGCGCCAGGAACGCAGGCGCGAGGAGACGACCCGCACCACCGGGACCTGCAGCCGCGGGTGGGTGAGGTCCAGGTAGCCGACGTCGACGCCGTCGCGCTCCAGCCGCGACCGCCAGTCGCGCAGGACGGCCAGGTCGTCCTGCGGGTCCCCCTCCTCCGCCTCCACCCGTCCGTGCGGCAGCAGGTGCGGCAGGTCGTCGACGCGCAGGGCCTGGAACTGCGGTGTCCCCGCGCCGGCCAGGCCGAGTTCGTCCCCGAACTGCAGGCAGGCCAGCAGTTGCAGGAGTTCGTCGCCGGCGCGGTGGACGGCCCCGGCCCGGGAGGTCGCGGCCCCGAACCCCAGCGTGACGGCGCGTCGGTCGGCGTCGACGCCGACGGCCGCCACGACGGGAACCCCGTTCGCGGTCGTCAGGTCGAGGAACCACCCCGTCCGCCCGTGCCGGGCCAGTTCGGCGTCGAACTGCCCGGCGTCGGGGTCCACCACCTCCGGCCGCCGGGCCGAGGACCACCACCAGGACGCCACGGCGTGACGTTCGAGCAGTTCCGCCAGGCCGCGGCGCACCGCGTCGGCGACCGTCCGGCCTGCCGCGCACCCGCTGGAGTCGACCCGCGCGGCACCGGCCGGCAGTTCGTCCGGGTGCCCGAACGTCGTGGCCACCGCGGGAACCCACCGACCGCTGGCACGCCCGTCCAGGACGTCCCGCAGTTCCCGGAACTCGCCGGGTTCGTCGTCGCGCAGGCCCTCGACCGCGACGACCTCGAAACCCGCGCGGCGCAGTTCGCCGGCCGTGGTGGGAACCGCGCGCGGATCCGGTCGCCAGGAGGTGCTGAACCGCTCGACGGCCTCGCCGGCGCAGGCCGTCAGCGCAGCCTCGGCGGTGCGGCCCGAACCGTAGGCCGTCGCCCGGCGCCACCGGACCCCGTTGGCCGATCGCGCCCGGACCGGGTGGGTGGTCGTGGCCAGGAACCGGCCCGAGGCGGCCTGCCGCACCACCGGCGGAGCCAGCACCCCGGTGAGGTCGGAGGTCTCGGACGCGATCCGCGCGAGCAGGTCGGTCGTCCCGGTCGACGGCTGCACCCCCTCCTCCGGGCCCGAACCCTCCCGCGGGCACGGCGGAACGGGGTGCACGACGACGTCGAAGGTGTGCAGCCGCAGTTCCCGGATCGCCGAACGCCACAGCGGGCGCAGTTCCTCGTCGTCGGCACCACCGGAGGGCACCAGGCCGTCGAGGGCTCCCACGACGGCACCGACCGCCGCCCGCTGCAACGCGACGCCGGCCGGGACGACCGGGTGCGCGGCGCCCGCGAGGTCGGGTTCGGCGTTGCGGCGGAGGGCCGCCAGCAGGCACCCGGGGCAGGTTCCCCGGAGGCGGTGCCCGGCACCGGGTTCCACGACAGGGCCGATCCAGCACCGCCCCGCTCCCCACCGCACGAGCAGGACCGCCGAGCGCGACGCGGCGTCGGTCAGCGCGTCCGGCAGGCGAGGGTCGGCGTGGTCGTCGCAGACCAGGACCACCAGGTCCGCGGCCGCGGGGTCGTCGACCGTCCGGAACCCGGCCGCGACGGCCCGGAGGAGTTCCCCGGTGTCCGTCCGCCCGACCGCGGCGACGTGCAGGCTCGGGCGGGTGTCGGCCGTCCGCGTCACGAACCCGGCGCGGACCAGCTCGGCCAGGTCGGCCGCGAACCCCGGCACCTCCTCGTCCCCGATGCCGAGTTCGGCGACGAGTTCACCGGTCGGCACCCCGCCGCCGCGCCGGCCCAGGAGTTCCAGGACCTTCGCGGAGCGGTGGCCGACGGGAACGCGGTCGGTGTCGTCGTCGAGCAGGAAGGCGCCGCCGGGATCGCGCAGCAGACGCCACACCCCCCGCGGAGCCAGTCCCCGGGGGCCGGAACTCATCCGGCGTCCGTCCGGTTCACTCCCCGTCGTCGGGCCAGCACAGGCACAGGGGGTTCGCCGCGATGACGGGGCGTCGCTGCGGACGCTGCACGGACGGGACGGTCACGGCGCCGAGCAGCCGGTCCAGCTCGTCGTCCAGTGCGGCGCCGGTGCCGGACGGCCGTGCTGTCGCCTCGATCACGTTCACGGGAACCCCTCGATCTCTGGTGGTGCGGGTGGTGGAAGCGGGACACGTGTGGGTGGTGCGGTGTGCGCCGTCAGCCTGCCTCCGCAGCCGCCCCCCGGGGGAGTGCGCTCCTCACCGGAGGAGCGTGCGTTTCTCACGGGTGCACACCACGACCAGGGCACCGGCCGCTGCGGAGAAGGCCGCGGCGAGGACCGCGACGGTCACGCCCCGCGGACCCGCACCGGACGTCAGCCCCTCGCGCAGCCCCTCGGCCATGACCGCCGGCGGGATCCAGCGCAGGACCGCCGCGGCGGGGTCGGGCAGCACCGGGAGCGGCACCAGGACGCCACCGAGCGCCACGACGACGGCGGCGGGCCACAGCACCAGGCGGGCCTCCCGGGGTCGCAGGAGGCACCCGGCCAGGACGCCGAGCGTCGTGCAGGTCGCGCTGCCCAGCACAGCGACGACGACCAGGCCCAGCGCACCGCTCAGCACCCCGGTCGCGGTGGTCCGCGCCCCCACGTCGAGCGTGCCCGTCAGCGCGCACCCGGCGACCGCCACCACCGCGGCGGGCACCGTCAGCAGCAGGCGGGAGGGGACGAGCACCAGCGCCAGCCGACGCGCCCTGCCCGGCCGCCGCAGGCCACCGGCCCCCAGCAGCAGCGCGAGCGTTCCCCGTCCGCGCCACCGCACCACCCGCCCGGCCGTCCCGGGCAGCCCCAGGACCAGGGCGGTGAGGGCCACCGCGGTCGGCAGCAGGTGCGCCCCGCCTCCCACCAGGGCACCGGCGAGGAGCACGAGCAGCGGCGTCAGTCCGGCCTGCAGGAGCAACCCCTTGTCCCGCAGGGACTCCAGCGTCGCCGCGCGGACCGGGCCGGGCCGCCGCGCAGGTCGCGCGGGGCCGCCGCCCGCGGTGCGGGGCAGCCCGGTGACCAGGCCCACCGGGGACTGACCGGGACTCACGGTGAGGTCCGGGCGACGGGTCGCCGCCGGTCGGCGGTCGCGCGCCGGACGGCGTCGGTGAGGGTGGCCTCGTGGTGGCGCAGGTCGACCACCGAGCGCAGCGGCTCGGTGAGCTGGCGGACACGGCCGGCGGGGCAGTCGGGCAGCTCGACGCGGGTCTGCTCGCCCACCCGCTGGAAGGTGGCGCCCGGCACCGCCGAGGTCAGGTCGCCGGCCTCGCGCGCGTCGGTCAGCAGGACGGTCGCGGCCCCGTGCGCGGCGAACCGGGCGATGACCTCCCCGGGCGGGGACAACGTCACCAGCCGTCCGCGGCGCAGCACCGCGATCCGGTCCGCGCGGGCCACCACGTCGGGGTCGAGGGCGTCCGGGCTCCCCCCGGCCACGACGGCCGTGCCCCCCTCGGCGCGGTGCCGGCCCAGCAGCGCGGCCAGCGCCCGGCCCGTCCCGGCCGCCGCACCCCCGGCCGGTTCGTCGCAGACCACCAGGGGGGTGCGGCCCGCGAAGGTCACGGCGAGCCGGAGCCGTTGCTGCGCCGCCACGTCGAGGCGACGCACGAGCACGGACGCGAACGGGGCCAGGTCGGCCAGCTCCAGCAGGTCCTCGAGGTCGTGGGGATCGGCGTGCAACGACGTCCACAACCCGACGGTCTCGGCGACGGTGAGGTGGTCGAAGAGGGCACCGTGCGCCGGCAGCACCGTCACGGATCCGGTGAGCAGTCCCCGCCGGTCCTGCGACGGGTCGACGCCGAGCACCCGCACCCGGCCCCGGGTGGGCCGGACGCGACCGCCGAGCACGCCCAGCAGCGTCGAGACCCCGGCGCCGCGCCGGCCCACCACCGCCACGACCTCGCCCGTGGCGACGTCCGCCTCGACGTCGTCGAGCAGGGTCGCCGACGGCCGGTCGGGCCACTCCCGGACGACCTGGACGTCACGGGCGCTGATCACCGCACCCTCCACGTCGTCTCCCCTCCGGCGGCCTGGCAGGAGACTGCCGTGCCGGCCAGGGCCGCGGTAGGTCAGCCGTCAGGTCGTCGACGTGAGGAACGCACCCGTCAGCCGCAGCAGCAGCGGGACCGCGGCGACGCCGGTGCCCACCACCAGCAGGACGGTGTCGGCGCGCCGCCACGGCGCCGGCAGCGCCCACGTCCGCCGGGTCGCGCTCTCGTCGGCGAACCCCCGCGCGTCCATCGCGACGGAGACGCGCCCGGCGCGGCGCACCGCGTCGACCAGCAGGCCGAACGCCGTCGAGGCCGCCCACCGCACCCGGGAGGCCGGCCACCGGCCCGGGCCGAACCCGCGGACCCGGCGGGCGGCGGCGATCTGGTCCCAGGAGTCGGTCAGCGAGTCCAGCCGTCCGATGGCCGCGACGACGGCGACGACCACCCGGGCCGGCACCCGCAACCGCTGGGCGAGGTGGTCACCGGTCTCGGCCGGGTCGATCCAGCCGAACAGCACCACCCCGGGGAGGACCAGGACGAGCAGGCGCAGGGTGGCCGTCAGCGCTGTCCACAGGGGCTCGGGGCTGTCACCGGCCAGCACGGTCGACCAGCCGACGGAGACGGCCGCGATGCCCACCGGCAGCAGCCGGCGCAGCAGGGTCCGCGGGCCACCGACCACCAGCGGCAGGCAGAGTGCCTGCACCGCAAGGGCTCCCGCCGCGTGCCACCACTCCTGCACGGCGAGGGCACCGACCGCGCAGAGGAGGCTGACCGCCAGCACCGGCAGCGGCCCGCAGTGCCGCACCGCTGGTCCGGGACCCGCACCGCGCCGCTGCGCCGCGGTCGGCGGAACCGTTTCGTCCACACCCCCGGACGTGGTAGCCACCGGGTTGTCCACACGGCTGTGGACATCGGTGTGGACACGGGTGCGGACGCCGCTCGGGTGGGCGTCGGACGCGGTCACGCGGCCACCTCCCGCAGCGTCCCGGCCTCCAGGTGGACCCCGCCGTCCCCGCCGATCGCGTCCAGCAACCGGCTGTCGTGGCTGCTGAGGACGACCCCGGCGCCGTCCCGGGCGGCCGCCTGCAGCAGCCCGGCCACGACGGCCCACGTACCGCGGTCCTGCCCGACGGTGGGTTCGTCGGCGAGCACGACCGCCGGCCCGGCGGCCAGGGCGCCCGCGAGCGCCAGCCGTCGCTGCTCCCCGCCGGAGAGCTGGAACGGGTTGACCTCGGCGCGGTCGGCCAGGCCGAGCAGCTCGAGCAGCCGCCCGGCCCGGTCGGTGTCGCGCCCCAGGACGGCGGCCGTCGCGGCGGCCTCCTCGCGCACGGTGTGCGCGAGGAACGTGTGCTCGGGGAACTGCGGGACCCAGCCGGTGCGGGCGGCCAGGTCCCGCGAGCGCCAGCGGTGCGGTTCGCGGCGGCCGTCGGCGGCGAGCCCGGCGGCCGCGAGGAGCCGTCCGCTGGTGGGCCGCGCCAGTCCGGCCAGCACCGCCAGCAGGCTGGACTTGCCCGCGCCGCTGTCGCCGGTCACGGGTGTCACGCGGCCCGCGCGGACGGTCACGTCGACGGCGCGCAGGACCGTGGCCGGGGGCCGCGGCCGCAGCCCACGCCGCCGACGGACGAGACCCATCCCCTCGCCCTGCAACAGGTCGCCGTCGACTCGCCACTGCGGGGCGAGGAGCCCGGCGGGTACCGGCAGCGGCTGCGGGTCCGGCACGCCCGGCAGCCACAGGCCCTCGGTCGCGCTGCCCGGCACCAGCACCCGGTCGGCGGGGCCGTCGGCGGCGACCCGGCCGTCCCGGCCGAGGACGACGACGCGGTCGACGTGGGCGCCCCAGCCGGCCAGGTCGTGGTCGACGACGACGAGGGAGCGGCCGCGGGCGGCGTCCAGGACGGCCGCGCGGACGGCGGCCGCGGTGGGGGCGTCGAGCATGGACGTCGGTTCGTCCAGCAGCAGGACGGCCGGGTCGGCGGCCAGCGTTCCGGCCAGCGCCAGCCGCTGGCGTTCGCCCCCGGACAGCGTCACGACCTCGCGGTCCCGCCCGGCGGAGTACCGGGCGGCGGCGTGGGCGCGGGCCACGAGCTGCCAGGTGCGGACGCGGTCGAGGCCGGAGTTCTCCGGGCCGAAGGCGGTGTCGCGGCCGGCCGCCTCGGCGACGACCGCGTCGAGCGGGTCCTGCACGAGCAGGCCGATCTGCCCCGGTACGGGGGCGCGGCCGTCGAGGCGCACGTCGCCGGTGGCCTCGAGGTGGTCCTCCAGCAGACCCGCCAGCGCCCGCAGGACGGTGGACTTGCCGGCGCCGCTGGGCCCGGTGAGCAGCACCCGTTCCCCCGCCGCGACGTCGAGGTCGACGTCGCGCACGAGGGTGCGGCCCCCGGTGACGACGCTGAGTCCTCGCAGCGCGAGGTCAGGCACGGTCGCGACCGGCGGGGAACGCGGACAGCGCGCCGGTGCGGGCCAGGCCGCGGACCAGGGCCCAGCCGCCGAGTCCGGCCACGAGGGCGCCGGAGACGGCGAAGCAGGCGACGTAGAGGACCTGGAACCCCGGCGTCCACGCCCCCGCGTAGTAGGCGAAGAGCTCGTAGACGCCCTCCAGCACCGCGGCGAGCACCCCGCCGAGGACGGCGACGGCCGGGCCGAACCGGCGCCAGGCGAACAGGGCGACGGCCAGTTCGACGCCGATCCCCTGGATCGCGCCGGAGACCAGGACGCCGAAGCCCCAGTGGCTGCCCAGCAGGGCTTCGACGGTGGCGGCGACCATCTCGGCCAGCAGCGCGGCGCCCGGACGGCGCACGATCAGCGCGGCCACGACGGCGGGCAGCAGCCAGACGCCGCTGAGCAGGCTCTGCAGGAACGGCACGGTGACGAAGAACGGGGTCAGGACGGCGTAGAGGACGCCCCACCCCCAGAACACGACGCCGAAGGCGACGCCGAGGACGGCGGCGGTGACGAGGTCGACGGTGCGCCAGCGGGTGGCTCCGCGGGAACGGCTGACGGTGGTGCTCACGGTGTCCTCCTGGAGCAGGAGGGGGACCCGCGGCCGCGGTGGCCACGGGTCGAGACGGCCCGACTCCCTACGCCGGTGTGAACCGGATCAGGTTCGAGGGTCTGCGGATGCCCGCACTCTCAGCGCCCCACGGCGCTCCCCTGTCGTGTGCCCCGACCCTACCCCTGCTGGGCGCTCGCGCTCCCCCCGCACAGCACAATGTGGTGGTGCTGCGGATGATGCGAGGTCCCGACGGCGGCCCGTCCCGGGCGGTCAAGCTGATGACGCTGATCGTCGTGGTCGCCGTCCTCGCCGGCAGCGCCGCCGCGCTGACGCCGGTCCTGGGCTGGCTCCTGGACCTGCTGTAGGGCAGGGTTCGGACCCATGAGCTCGTTCGTCTGGAAGTTCGTCGGCCCCGGAGCCGGCATCCTCGCGACCGCGATCGCGAGCCGCGTCACGAAGAAGGCCTGGGTCGCGGTGACCAAGTCCCCGCCGCCGGACAACCCGGAGGACCCCGACGTGGCGTGGAGGGAAGCGATCGTCTGGGCGCTGGCCTCCGGCGCCATCATCGGGCTGACCCGGCTGATCGTCGAACGTCAGGCCGCCGCCTGGTACCGCAAGAGCTTCGGTGAACTGCCGCCCGGCCTCGGGCCGGGCGACGACGGCGGCGCCAAGGCCAACGCCTGATCCCTTCCGGATGCGGTCCCGCTGCAGCGGTGCTGCAGTGGGACCGCATCCGGGGACGGGCATCGACGGATCTTCGTCCGCCACCTCCCCGGTGTTCGAGGAGGAGGAACCGTGAGCGCATCGGACAAGATCAAGAACGCCGCGCAGGACGTCGCGGGCCGGGCGAAGGAAGCCGCCGGCGGCGCCAAGGACGACGAGGAGCTGCGCCGCGAGGGTCAGAAGGACCAGGCGGCCGCCGACCTCAAGCAGCGCGGCGAGCACGTCAAGGACGCCTTCAAGGGCTGATCAGCCGAACCGCTCCACCAGCCGGTCCTGGCGGGCGTCGACATCGGGGTCGACGACCCGCAGGTCCGGGGTGGCGTCGTGGTGGGCGACGATCTCCCGGGCGCCTGCCGCGAAGCTCGTCGTCGCCGCGAACCCCGGCACGAGCCGCTTGAGCTTGGTGTTGTCGAAGACCACCGAGTGCGCCTTGTCCCCCAGCAGACCCGGCCCGCGGTCGGGCGCCTCCCGCGCGATGACGTCGCTGGGAACGTGCACGAGCTGCGGATCGGGAACCCCGGCGGCCGCACCCAGCGTCCGGGCGATCTGGTCCCACGTCAGGACCTCGTCGCCGGTGATGTGCACGGTGTCGCCGGTGACGGCGGGTTCGCCGAGCAGCGGGACGAAACCCTTGGCGAAGTCGGTGTGGTGCGTCAGCACCCACGTCGAGGTGCCGTCGCCGTGCACGACGACGGGTTTGCCGCGCCGCATGCGGTCGACCGCCGTCCAGCCGTCGTCGAGCGGCACGAGCGTGCGGTCGTAGGTGTGGCTGGGCCGGACCACGACGGCCGGGAAACCCTCGTCGCGGTACGCCTTCGTCAGCAGGTCCTCGCAGGCGATCTTGTCGCGCGAGTACTGCCAGAACGGGTTGTGCAGCGGGGTGGACTCGGTGATGGGCAGGTGCCCGACGGGTTTCTGGTAGGCGCTCGCGCTGGAGATGAACACGTACTGCCCGGTGCGTCCGCGGAACTGCTCGACGTCGGCGGCGACGTGGTCGGGGGTGAAGGCGACGAAGTCGACGACGACGTCGAACGTGCGGTCCCCCAGCACCTCCCGCACCTGCGCGGGGTCGCGGACGTCGGCGGACAGCGCCGTCACCCCGTCCGGCAGCCCACGCCGGCCGGTGCCGCGGTTGAGCACCGTGAGGTCGAGGCCGCGGGCGACCGCGAGGTCGGCGCAGGCCGAGCTGATGATCCCGGTGCCGCCGATGAACAGGACGCGCAAGGCCATGGTTCCTCCCGTCGTGGTGCCGACTGCCGTGTCGACCTCCCCGACCCTAGTCGTCCCCCACGCGCGGGCACGTCGTCGCACGAGGCGCGGTGCGTCCGCCCCGGGACGTTCCGGTCAGGAACCCTGGCCGTCGACCGGCACCGCCGGCACCTGCGGCACGGAGAACCGCCGGGAACCCGGTGCGTTCCCCGGCTCCTCGAGGACCCCCGGCGCCGGTGACCACGCTGTCGCACCCACCGGTGTCACCACGTGGAGTGAGCCGTGGGTGTCCCGAGACGGTCGCTCCCACGACGTCCCCGGGACACCCGCACCTGCCTCCACGGCCGATCCACTCCACGGGACCCCTGCGCGGGCGCGACTGCCGTCGCGTCGACGTCTGGTGAGCACCAGGTCGCCGACACGTCGTCCGGCGCCGACCGCGGCCTGCACCGTACGGAGGGACACACGCACGAAGGCCCAGGTCCACCGGACCTGGGCCTTCGTCGACGAGCGGGTGACGGGAATCGAACCCGCGCTATCAGCTTGGGAAGCTGAAGTTCTACCATTGAACTACACCCGCGTGACCCACCCGGCCGGGTCGGTCGCGGACCACCATACAGGCTGCCGGGGGGTCCTCGCGCCGACGGTACCGTGACGTCCGTGCTGCTCTCCGACCGCGACATCCGCGCCCAGCTCGACTCCGGACGCGTCGCCCTCGACCCGTACGAGGCGTCGATGGTGCAGCCCAGCAGCGTCGACGTGCGTCTGGACCGCTTCTTCCGGCTGTTCGACAACCACAAGTACTCGGTCATCGACCCCGCCCAGGAGCAGCCCGACCTCACCCGGCTGGTCGAGGTGGCGCCCGACGAGGCGTTCATCCTGCACCCCGGCGAGTTCGTCCTGGGCTCGACCTTCGAGGTCGTCTCGCTGCCCGACGACATCTCCGCCCGGCTGGAGGGCAAGAGCAGCCTGGGCCGCCTGGGCCTGCTCACGCACTCCACGGCCGGCTTCATCGACGCCGGCTTCTCGGGCCACGTGACGCTGGAGCTGTCCAACGTCGCGACGCTGCCCATCACGCTGTGGCCGGGCATGAAGATCGGCCAGCTGTGCTTCTTCCAGCTGTCCTCCCCGGCCGAGAACCCCTACGGCAGCAGCGCCTCCGGTTCGCGCTACCAGGGGCAGCGCGGGCCGACGCCGAGCCGCTCGGCGCTGAACTTCCACCGCACCACCGTCTGAGCGCACCCCGTTCGGCCCAACGTCTCGTCCCGAACGCTTCAGGACCGGGCCGCAGCAGCCGTTGACTCGGGAGTGAGTTCCGCGTTGACGACGGAGGGGAGGGACGCCGGGATGACCTGGTCCACGGGTCCGACCCCCACCGCCTCCTGCGAGGACGCCAACGGCTCGGTCGCACCGGTCCGTGTCGGCCGGCAGGGCATCTACGACCGCCAGCGCCGGCTGGTCGCCTACGAACTGCTGTTCCGCAACCACGGCCGGGCCGCGGCCGAGCTGGCCGAGGGCGCCGAGCAGGACCACGCGACGTCGCAGGTCATCAGCGCCACGTTCGGCGACTTCGGCGTCGAGCAGATCGCCGCGGACAAGCTCCTGTTCATCAACCTCACCCGGGGCTTCTTCACCGGTGAGCTGCCGATGCCGTGCTCGCCGCACCAGGTCGTCCTGGAGCTGCTGGAGACCATCGACGTCGACGACCTCGTCCTGGCCGGGCTGACCAGGCTGCGCGCCCAGGGGTACCGGATCGCCATCGACGACTTCGTCGGCGAGGTGTCCCGGCTGCCCGCCGTCGCCCTGGCCGACTACGTGAAGGTCGACGTCGAGGCCGCCGGTGACGACCTCGAGCGCGTCATCGCCCTGGCCCGCGAGCACAACCCGACGGCGCTGGTCGTCGTGGAACGCATCGAGGACGACGCGTTGTTCGCCCGCTGCCTGGAGGCGGGGGCGGACCACTTCCAGGGCTACGGGCTGCAGCGTCCGGTGACGCTGGAGGCCGTGAGCCTGACACCCTCGCAGCTGGTCTGCCTGCGGCTGGTGCGGGCCCTGACCGGCGCGGACGTCCCCCTGCGCGAGGTCGAGGAGCTCGTCGCCTCCGACCCCGCCCTGAGCCTGCGGGTGCTCAAGACGGTCTCCTCGGCCGCGGTGGGCACCAAGAGCGAGATCACCTCGCTGCGGCAGGCCATCGTCCTGCTGGGCCGGCAGCAGCTGTGCTCCTGGGTCGTGCTCATGCTCCTGGGCGGCGTGACGAGCGTGGACACCGAGGCGCTGACGATGGTGCTGGCCCGGGCCGCCGCCTGCGCGCGGCTGGCACCGCAGGACTCCGACCTGGCCTACACCGTGGGTCTGCTGTCCGGGGTCGCGACCGTCCTGGGCATGCACGAGGCCGAGCTGGTCGAGACGACCGGCGTCGCGCTGTCCGTGCGGCGGGCGCTGGTCGAGCGGCGCGGTCCGGCCGGCAGCGCGCTGCGCGCGGTCCTGGCCTACGAGGACGACGAACCGGTCGTCATCGTCGACGCCGGTCACGCCGTCTACGAGGTGTCGCGGGCCTACCTCGCTGCCCTCAGCGGCGCCATGGTCACCGTTGGCGCTGTCCTGGACCGCGACTGACCGCGACTGACCTCGACACCCGCACGGGGTGCGACGGTGCGGGCCCGCGAACTACCCTGGCCGCGTGACGGAGAGCCGCGAGGAGACCCCGGAGGGGTCGTCCGGGGCGTCGGCGCCGGGCTCCGTGGGGGCCCAGCCGACCGGTCCCGCGGACGAGGGTGAAGAACGAGCCCTCGAACTGGCGCACCGCGTGTTCGAGCACGCCCGTCAGGGCCGGACCCGCGAACTGTGCGGCTACCTGGACGCGGGCGTTCCGGTGAACTCCTCCGACAGCGAGGGCAACACCCTGGTGATGCTCGCCGCCTACCACGGCCACGCGCGCACGGTCCTGGCCCTGCTCGAACGTGGAGCCGATCCGGACCGGACCAACGCCCGCGGTCAGACCCCGCTGGCCGGAGCCGTCTTCAAGGGCGAACGCGACGTCGTGGCCGCCCTGGTGGCCGCCGACGCCGACCCCTACCTGGGCACCCCGAACGCGCTGGAGTCGGCGCGCTTCTTCGGCCGCACCGACCTGCTGGACCTCCTGGAGGTCCCCGAACAGGACTGAGGCACCCGCCGCCACCACCGCCTGGGTAGCCTGACCGGACCGGCGCGCCCGCGCCGTCGATCGAGGTGAGGCGGAGGCAGGACCGGTGGTGGACCCTCGCGCCTCGCGCCGTCCCCGGATCGTCCGGCACCCCGCCCAGATCGTCGCGCTCGCGTTCGCCCTGGTCGCCGCCATCGGGACCGGGCTGCTGTGGCTGCCGGTCGCCCGCCGTGGCGAGGGGGCCGCGACCTTCGTCGAAGCGCTGTTCACCTCGATCAGCGCGTTCTGCGTCACCGGGCACGTCGTCGTCGACACCCGTGAGCACTGGTCGGGCTTCGGCCTGGTCGTCATCCTCGCCCTCGCCCAGGTCGGCGGGTTCGGCATCATGACGTCGGCCTCGTTGCTGGGGGTCTTCGCCTCGCGCCGCCTGGGCCTGCGCTCGCGGATGCTGACCGCGACCGAGTCGCGCGGCCTGGACCTCGGCGACGTGCGCACCGTCCTGCTCGGCGTCCTGCGCGTCTCCGTCGTCGTCGAGCTGGTGACGGCCGTCTCGCTGGCCACCCGGCTGTTCGTGGCCTACGACCGCAGCCTGCCCTCGGCAGCGTGGGAGGGCGTGTTCCTGGCCGTCTCCTCCTTCAACAACGCCGGCTTCGTCCTGAGGTCGGACAGCATGACGGACTTCGTGGCCGACCCGTGGATGTGCCTGCCCGTCGTGGGCGCCTCGTTCCTGGGCGGTCTGGGCTTCCCGGTGCTCCTGGAGCTGCGCCGGCAGTTCCGGCTGCCGCAGCGGTGGTCGCTGCACACCAAGCTGACCCTGGCCACGACGATCCCGCTGCTGGTGTTCGGCTGGTTCTTCCTGACGGTCAACGAGTGGCGCAACCCCGCGACGCTGGGCGCCCTGGACTGGTGGGCTCGTCCTCTGGCCGGCCTGTTCCAGGCGTCGGCGACCCGCAGCTCGGGGTTCAACTCGATCGACATCACGGCCATGAACGGCGGGTCGTGGCTGGTGATGGACGTCCTGATGTTCATCGGCGGCGGGTCGGCCTCGACGGCCGGCGGCATCAAGGTGACGACGTTCGCGCTGCTCGCCGTGGCCCTGTACGCCGAGTTCCGCGGCGAGCCGACCGTCAGCGTCTTCGGCCGCAAGGTCAACGACCGCGTCGTGCGGCAGGCGCTGACGGTGGCGCTGGTCTCGGTGGGTGTCGTCGTGGTCGCCACCATCGTGCTGACCGAGATGACCCGGGCCCCGCTGGACATGGTGGTGTTCGAGGTCATCTCCGCCTTCGCCACCGTCGGGCTCAGCTCGGGGCTGCTGGTGCAGCTGCCGGAGGCCGGACAGGTCATCCTGGCGGTGTTGATGTTCCTCGGCCGCATCGGGCCGATCACGCTCGGGGCGGCGCTCGCGCTGCGCGAGCGGTCCAGGATGTACGAGTACCCCGAGGGAAGGCCGATCATTGGGTAGGCAGCGTTCGGCTCTGGCGAGCCCCCGTTCGGTCGTGGTCATCGGCCTCGGCCGGTTCGGGCGGTCCCTGGCCCTGGAGCTCATGGAGGACGGGCAGGTCGACGTCCTGGGCATCGACAACGACCCGGCGCTGGTCGACGAGCTCGCGGGGTCGCTGACGCACGCCGTCGTCGCCGACTCCACCAAGGAGGAGGCGCTGCGGCAGCTGTCCGTCCACGAGTTCGACCGGGCCGTGGTCGGCATCGGGACGAACCTGGAGGCCAGCATCCTCACCGTCTCGGTGCTGCTGCAGTTCGGCATCCGCAACGTCTGGGCCAAGGCCATCAGCGAGTCGCACGCGCGGATCCTCACCCAGCTCGGCGCCCACAAGGTCATCCGCCCCGAGCACGAGATGGGGCTGCGCGTGGCGCACCTCGTGCGGGGTCGCATGCTCGACTACATCGAGTTCGACGACGGGTTCGCGATGGTCAAGACGACGCCGCCGACGCCGATCACCGGCAAGAGCCTGCAGCAGGCGAAGCTGCGCAGCACCTACCGGGTGACGGTCGTCGCGCACCACAAACCCGGCGAGGGCTTCACCTACGCGACCCCGGAGACCGTGCTGAACGCCGACGACGTGATCATCGTCTCGGGCCAGATCCGCGACGTCGAGGCGTTCAGCGCCCTGGTCTGACGCACCTCGCCGCGGGCCCGCGTTCCGCGCGCGTCAGCGGTCCCCGTCCCCGACCCCGTCCGAGGTGTCGGTGCCCTGCGGGGTGGAGCGGCGTTCGACGCCGGGGAGCCTGCGGCGCTCCGGTTCGCCGCGCTCGGCGCGCGTCAGGTCGATGAGGCTGCGCCGGTCCGTCGGCCGACGGCGGCCCTCGGGCTGCTCGGCGAGGTGCTCGGTCGACCGCTCGTCACTCACCGCACAAGCTCACCACGCTGCGTTCACTCCTGTCACCTTGCCGCGGCGTCGCACCAGTCATATAGTGTCCCTATGCAACTGAACGAGGAGCTGGCCGAGCGGCTGCTCCTCGCCTGCTCGGACCTGACGCGGACGGCCACGGCCGCCGCCTCCGGGACCCGGCTGTCCCTGACCCAGGCCCGCGTGCTGGGCGCGCTGCACCGGTCCGGCCCGCTGCGCGTCAGCCGGCTCGCCGAGCTGGAACGCTGCGCGCAGCCGAGCATGACGGGCCTGCTGGGACGCCTCGAGGACGCCGGGTACGTCGAACGCGCCCCCGACCCGGCCGACGCCCGCGCGGTCCTGGCCCACCTCACCCCAGCCGGTGAGGACGAACTGCTCCGCAACCGCCGCCGGCTGCGCGAACCCCTGGCCCGCGCCCTGCGGGAGACAGCGACCGACGACGTCGAACGCCTGATCGGCCTGCTGGAGAACACCACTCGCGCGCTCCACCCCGTGGAGCGCTGAAAGGACCCTCCGTGTCGCACTCCGACGCGAAATCCGACCTGCTGAAGCAGCCGGTCGCCGTGTGGGCGGTCGCCTTCGCCGCCGTCGTCTCGTTCATGGGCATCGGGCTGGTCGACCCGATCCTGCCCGCCATCGCCGGCCAGCTCGGCGCGACCAAGTCCCAGACGCTGCTGCTGTTCACCTCCTACCTCGGCATCACCGGGCTGGCCATGCTGCTCACCGGGTGGGTCTCCAGCCGGTTCGGCGCCAAGAAGACCCTGATGGCCGGTCTCGTCCTCATCGTCGTCTTCGCCACCCTGGCCGGGTCGTCGAACTCGATCGGTGAAATCGTCGGGTTCCGCGCCGGCTGGGGCCTGGGGAACTCGCTGTTCATCGCCACCGCCCTGGCGACCATCGTCGGCGCGGCCAGCGGCGGCATGGCCAACGCGATCATCCTGTACGAAGCCGCTCTGGGACTGGGGATCGCGACCGGCCCGCTGGTCGGCGGCCTGCTCGGCGAGGTGTCCTGGCGCGGACCGTTCTTCGGCACCGCCGTCCTCATGGCCATCGCGTTCGTCGCCATCGTGACGCTGCTGCCGGCCACCCCCAAACCCGCCGTCAAGGCTTCGGTCAAGGACCCGGTCCGCGCCCTGCGGCACCGCGGTCTGCTGACCGTCGCGGTCATGGCGTTCCTCTACAACTTCGGGTTCTTCACCCTGCTGGCCTACACGCCCTTCGCACTGGAGATCTCCTCCCCCATCCGGCTCGGGTTCGTGTTCTTCGGCTGGGGCGTCTGCCTCGCGATCGCGTCGGTGGCCCTGGCCCCGCGCCTGCAGCGCCGGTTCGGGACGGTTCCCGTCGTGTCCGCGATGCTCGCGCTGTTCGCCGTGGTCCTGCTGGTCGAGGCCGTCTTCGTCGACGTCAAGGCCGTGCTGGTGGTCGGCACGATCGTGGCCGGGATCTTCCTGGGCGTGAACAACACCATCGTCACCGAGCTGGTCATGGAGGTCTCCCCCGCCCAGCGCTCGACGGCCTCGGCGGCCTACTCCTTCGTCCGGTTCATCGGCGGCGCGATCGCGGCGTGGGCGGCCGGCGAGCTCGGTGAGGTCTTCACCGACTGGTCCCCGTTCGTCCTCGGTGCCCTCGGCGTGCTGATCGGGCTGGCCGTCCTGCGCGGCGGCCGCCGCCACCTCGTCGTCGAGCACGGCGAGCCCGCCCCGCACTCGCCCGCGGAGGCGCAGGCCGTCACCGCCGGCGACGCCTGAGGGACGCCTGAGGGACGCCTGAGGGACGCCGGCGCGAGCGGACCCGGGGGGGGGGGGGGGGGGGGCCCCCCCCCCCCCCCCCCCCCCCCCCCCCCCCCACCCCCCCCCCCCCCCCCCCCCCCCCGCCCCCCCCCCCCCCCCCCCCCCCCCCCCCCCCCCGCCCCCCCCCCCCCCCCCCCCCCCCCCCCCCCCCCCCCCCCCCCCCCCCCCCCCCCCCCCCCCCAAGGCCACCCCCTCCCGTGCGGCAAGATGGACGCCCGTGGCCGAACTGGTGTTCTTCTCGGGGACGATGGACTGCGGGAAGTCGACGCTCGCGCTGCAGACCGATCACAACCACCGCGTCCAGGGCCGCACGGGGCTGCTGTTCTCGCGGTTCGACCGGGCGGGACAGGCGACGATCTCCAGCCGCATCGGGCTGGCGCGCCCCGCGCTGGAGGTCGAGGACGACACCGACCTGTGGGTCGAGGTGAGCCGGCGGCACGCGGCCGAGCCGATCGACTACGTCGTGTGCGACGAGGCGCAGTTCTACGACCCCGAGCAGGTCGAGCAGCTGGCCCGGCTCGTCGACGACCTGGGGATCGACGTCTTCGCGTTCGGCATCACCGCCGACTTCCGCACACGGCTGTTCCCCGGCTCGGCGCGGTTCATCGAGCTCGCCGACCGGGTGCAGGTCCCGCAGGTCGAGGCCCTGTGCTGGTGCGGGCGGCGGGCCACCCACAACGCGCGCACGGTCGACGGGGTCATGGTCGTCGCCGGTGAGCAGGTCGTGGTCGGGGACGTCGGTCAGCCCGAGGGCACGCTCGACGTCGGCCCGGTCGGCACCGTGGAGTACGAGGTGCTGTGCCGCCGGCACCACACCCGCCGGCAGACCAAGGCGCACCGCACGGTCGACGTGCGCGAACCTCAGCTCTCGTAGCCGAGAGCGGCCGCCTGCGGGATGTCGACGTCGCCGGCCGCCTCGGCGAAGCGGGCGAAACCGTCCCGCACGCTGGCGCGGTCGTCGGACGTCATGCGGGCCAGGACGTCCTCGAACTCCGCGCGCCGGCGGGCCAGGACCTGACCCACGAGCACCCGCGCCTTGTCGGTGGGGGCGACGAGCACCTCCCGTCGGGTGTCGGGGTTGTCCTGGCGCACCACCCACCCGGCGGCCACCAGCCGGTCCACCGCACGGGTGAACGTCGAGGGGTGGACGCCGATGGCGGCGGCCAGGGCACCGCTGCGCAGCGGCCCGCGCGAGCAGATCAGCACCAGCACGCGGTACTGCTGCAACGTCAGGGACTCCATGGCGTCGGCCAGCGAACGCACGCTGATGCCCACGACGGCGCGGGATCCCGCGAGCACGGCTTCGACGTCCTCGTCGGCCTCATGATCGGGTGAGAGCACGCAGGGATGCTAGTAGTCCTGCACTGGTCGCGGGTGGAGTTGGCTCAACTGCGACGCGGTTCCCCCGGAAGCTGCCGACGGAGCGGCCCTCGCGGCCGGTGGTCCTGCGCCGTCCTCGCGGTCGCGGTGCGGACCGGTCGGGGTCAGGATCGAGGCATGGACGAGCGCGACATCCACCAGCGGATCAACGACCTGGTCGCCACCGAGCACCGGCTGCGCGAGGCGCTGCAGGCCGGGGAGTTGAGCGCGCAGGAGGAGCACGCGCAGCTCAAGGCCACCGAGGAGGCCCTGGACCAGGCCTGGGACCTGCTGCGCCAGCGCGAGGCCCGCCGCGCGGCGGGCCAGGACCCCGACGAGGCGCAGGTCCGCCCGGCGCCGGAGGTCGAGCACTACCAGCAGTGACCGGGGCCGTCGCGGGGTGCTGGTCACCCGGTGAGGCGTGGATCCCGCGTGACCGTGCACGACCAGCGAGGAGGGTGATCGTGCACGGTGGCGTTCCGTGAGCGTCCAGCCCGCTGTGCGCCGCCGGCGGGCGGCCGGCGTCAGGCCCGCCCCGGCCGGCCCTGACGCGCGCTCATGGCTTCGTGGAACTCCCCTTCCGACAGCGCCGCGCCCGGCAGCGGCGTGGGCGCCGGCCGAGCCGGCGTGAGGCCGTCGAGCAGGATGCCGAGCGTCCGGCGCCAGTGCTCGGGGCTGATGGCGCCGCCGATCTGCGCGGCCGCCTGGACGGCGTGCACCAGGGTCGCGATGTCGGTGCCCGCGACGTCGGGACGCAGCACCCCCGCCTCGCGGCAGCGGCGGGCCAGTTCGTCGACCCGCGGGCCGAGCTCGGCGCGGGCCAGCGTGACGCCGACCTGCCCGCGCCCGGGGGTCGTGACGGCCTCGCGCAACCCGCGGTCGGCGGCCATCCGGGAACTGGCCGCCTCCAGGTAGGTGACCAGACCCTCCCAGGGATCGGCTGCGCGGCAGGCGGTCTCGGCCAGAGCGACCAGGGCGCGGATGCGGTCCTCGAACAGCGCCTCGATGAGGGCGTCCTTGTCGGCGAAGCGCCGGTAGACCGTGCCGACCCCGAGCCCGGCGTGGTGGGCGACGTCGTCGAGGGTCGCGGACAGCCCCCGGGCGGCGAAGACCTCGGCCGCCGCCTCGAGCATGCGCCGGCGGTTGCGCTCGGCGTCGCGCCGCAGGGGTCTGGCGTCCTCGGTGGTGCTCACCGGTCCAGCCTACCCGCGAAAGCGGAGACCCCACCTCAACTTCGCTGGTAACCTCGAAGCGGAGAAGCCATCTCCGCTGAGTGGAGGAAACCCCCGGATGAGCAACACCCCAGCGGGCCGTCACACCGCGACGTCCGACCCCGCGGCGGCGCGGACACCCCGCCCCCGCACCCCGGGCGACGGCGCGCACGTCGCCGCTGCCCCGGCCTCGAGCAAGGCGCAGTGGATCGTGCTCGCGGTCCTGTCGCTGGCCCAGCTGATGGTGGTCCTGGACGCGACCATCGTGAACATCGCCCTGCCGACGGCGCAGTCCGCCCTGCAGTTCTCCGACGAGAACCGCCAGTGGGTCGTCACCTCGTACGCCCTGGCGTTCGGCAGCCTGCTGCTGCTCGGCGGCCGGTTGTCCGACCTCATCGGGCGCAAACCCGTGTTCCTCATCGGGCTCGTCGGTTTCGGCCTGGCCTCGGCCCTGGGCGGCGCGGCGGGAGGTTTCGGTGTCCTCATCGTGGCGCGTGCCCTGCAGGGCGCGTTCGGGGCGCTGCTCGCACCCGCTGCGCTGTCGCTGCTGACGACGACGTTCACCGACCCCGCCGCGCGCACCAAGGCGTTCGGCATCTTCGGCGGGGTCTCCGGGGCCGGCGGCGGCATCGGCCTGCTGCTCGGCGGGCTGCTCACCGAGCACCTGTCGTGGCGCTGGTGCCTGTACATCAACGTCGTGCTCGCGGTCGTGGCCGTCGTCGCCGGCGCGCTGCTGCTCAAGCACGAGAAGTCGCCGGACCGTCCCGTCCTCGACTGGACCGGAACGGTCCTGGCGGTGCTGGGTCTGGTCGGTGTCGTCTACGGCCTGGCCGGCGCGGAGTCCGACGGCTGGTCGGCCCCGACGACGTGGGGTTTCCTGGCCGCCGGTCTGGTGCTGGTGGCGGTGTTCTGCTGGTGGCAGTCCCGCGCCGCGCACCCGCTGCTGCCGCTGCGCGTCGTGCTGGACCGCAACCGCGGCGGCGCGCTGATCGGCATCGCCGTCGTCGGCGCCGGGATGTTCGGGATCTTCCTGTTCCTGACGTACTACATGAGCTCGACGCTGGGGTACTCCCCGGTGCAGACCGGGCTCGGGTTCCTGCCGATGATCGCGGCCATCTCGGTGGCCGCCGGCGTCGTGGGGTCGGTTCTCATGCCGCGGGTCGGGCCGAAGCCCCTCACCCCGACCGGGCTGCTGCTCGCCGCGCTCGGCATGGCGTGGCTGACCCGCATCGACGTCGACTCCGCCTACGCCACAGCCGTTCTGCCGGCTCTGGTGGTCACCGGCCTCGGGCTCGGGTTCGTCTTCTCCTCCGCGATGGCGACGGCCACCCTGGGCGTGGCGCCCGCCGACGCCGGCGTCGGCTCGGCGATGGCCAACACGTCCCAGCAGATCGGCGGGTCGATCGGCACGGCCCTGCTGTCGGCCTTCGCCGGCAGCGCCGCGGCCGACTGGATCGCCCGGAACGTCGACGGTGCCCCGACGGCGGCGGACGCGGCGCAGGCCGCGATCGCCAGCTACCACACGGCGTTCTGGTGGTCGGCGGGGATCTTCGCGGCCGGTGCGGTCGTCACCTTCCTGCTGCTGCGCCCGGGCGCCCCGGTGGTCGATCCCGACGCGGCTCCGGTCATCGCGCACTGAGACCGGCCGCCTGTGCCGGGCGCACGCTCCGGCACAGGCGGTTCACCGACAGGTCTCACGATCGTCGACGGAGGTTCGGCTCGGCGTGGGGCAGGCTCCCTAGCGTTCGCCTTCCCTACGAACCTGGAGAACCCATGCGAACCCCCCGTCGCGCCCTCGCCGCCCTCGCCCTGGCCGGCACCTTCACCGCGACCCTCGCCGGCACGGCGTCGGCCGCGGAACGCACCACGCTGGAGAACCCCGCGATGGCCACCCCGCTCGCTCAGGCCCACGCGCACAACGACTACGAGCACGAGCGTCCCCTGCTCGACGCGGTCGACCGGGGTTTCACCAGCGTCGAGGCCGACGTCTACCTCGTGGACGGCCAGCTGCTCGTCGCGCACGACCCCGAGGACCTCGACCCGGCCCGCACGCTGCAGTCGCTCTACCTCGAACCGCTGGAGGACCTGGCGCAGGCCGGTGGCGGCAGCGTCTACGGCGACGGTCAGCCGGTCCAGCTGCTCATCGACATCAAGGGCGACGCCGTCGCGAGCTGGCTGGCCATCGAGGAGGCGCTGGCCCAGTACCCGACGACCATGACGTCGTTCTCGATGACCGACGCCGGCTACGACGCCACCCCGCGCGCGGCGACGGCCGTCATCTCCGGCAACCGCCCCGTCGACCTGATGGCCCGCGACCACCTGCGCTGGTCGGCCTACGACGGCCGCTCGGGCGACCTGTTCAACGGCTCCGACCCGGACTTCATGCCGCTGGTCAGCGACAACTGGGCCAACCAGTTCACCTGGACCGGCCAGGGCGAGATGCCCGCCGCGGAACAGCAGAAGCTCGTCGACTTCGTCACCGCCGCCCACCTGGCCGGCCGCGAGGTGCGGTTCTGGAACACCCCCGACACCCCCGGCCCCGAGCGCGAGGCCGTCTGGGCCGAACTCCTGGCCGCGCACGTCGACCAGATCAACACCGACGACCTGGACGGGCTGCGCGACTTCCTGCTCGCCCAGCAGGCCTGACGACGCCCGTGCCCGCCCCTGGACCTGCCCGGGGCGGGCACGCCAGACTGCCCGGCGTGCACGAGGACGTGGCAGGGCGACCGGCCGAGACACCGCGACGCGCGCGCGAGGGTGGCGTGGCGACCGTCGAGAAGACGCTGGCCGTCCTGGAGGTCGTCGCCGAACGCGGCGGCGCCAGCGCCAAGGAGGTCTCGGAGGTCCTCGGGTTCCCGCTGCCGACCACCTACCGGTTGCTGCAGGTCCTCGTCGGCCTCGACTACCTCGTGCACCTGCGCGCGGAGAAGCGCTTCGAACTCGGCTACAAGCTGGACGGCCTCGGCGTGAGCCTGCACCGGCAGGTCGGCATCCCGCCCACCGTGCGGCAGGAGATCTGCCGGTTGCACGAGAGCGTCGGTGCCGCGGCCTACTTCGCCGTCTACCGGGGCGCCGACGTCGTCGTGGCCCACGTCGCCGACTCCCCGCAGCACCCCCGCATCACGCCGATGAACTTCGGGTTCCACGAGGCCGCGCACGCCACCGCCTTCGGCAAGATCCTGCTGGCCGGGATGTCGGCGCAGCACGCCGACGAGTACCTCGACGCGCACGGGACGACCCGGCTGACCCCCACGACGATCACCTCCCGGGCCGCGCTGGCCGCGCACCTCGCGGAGGTCTCCCGCCGCGGCATCGCCTGGGAGCGCGGGGAGTTCGTCCCCGGCGCGGCGTGCGCCGCCGTCGCCGTGCACGATCCGGCCGGCTCGGTCGTGGGCGCCGTCGCCATCAGCACCGTCGACCGCGACGTGAACCGCCGTCGGGCGGCCGAACTCGAGCGGGCCCTGCGGGACAGCGCGAACCGGGTCAGCCGGTGGTTGCGCACCGGCTGACCCGGGAGGTCACGAGAACTGGATCCCGCCGTCGACCAGCATCGTCTGGCCGGTCACGTAGTCGGAGTCCGGCGAGGCGAGGAAGCTGACCATCTTCGCGACGTCGTCGGGCACGGAGACCCGACCCAGCAGGATGGACTGCGCGTTCTCGGCCAGCGCCTCCCCCCTCTGCTGGCCGTGCTTGGCGGCGAGCTTCTCGTCGATGAGGTCCCACATGGCCGTGCCGACGATGCCGGGACCGTAGGCGTTGACGGTGATGCCGTGCTCGGCCCACTCCATGGCCGCGGCCTGGGTCAGCCCGCGCACGGCCCACTTCGTCGCCGAGTACGGCCCGAGCAGCGCGAAGGGCCGGAACGCCACGATCGAGGCCGCACCGATGATCTTCCCGCCGCCGCCCTGGGCGATGAACTGCCTGGCCGCGGCGCGGTAGCCGAAGAACACGCCCTTGACGTTGACGTCGAAGATCTTCTCGAAGTCGGCGGTGTCGTACTCGAGCAGCTCCTCGACCTGGGCGATGCCGGCGTTGGCGACGAACACGTCGAGGTGCCCGCCGGCCTCCACAGCCGTGCGGACCAGCGACTCGTTCGACTCCTCGTCCGTGACGTCGACCTCGGCACCGGTGGCGGTGCCGCCGGCGCCCGTGATCGCCTGGACGGTCTCGTCGACCCCCGCCTTCATGCTCGGCAGGTCGGCCACGACGACGTGCAGACCGTCCCGGCCGAGCCGCTCGGCGATGCCACGGCCGATGCCGCGGGCTGCTCCGGTGACGACCGCGACGCGCAGGTCCGTGCTCATTCCTGTCCTCCTCGACTCGGGGAATGCCTTGCGCCGCAGCCAACCGCCCGTTCCGGTGCCGGGTCCAGCGCCGTTCTCGCGGAGTGAGAAGGGCCGCGTTCGCCTGCGGTGGATCTCCTGTGGGCAGAAACGTCTTCCGGTCCGCGCCGCCCTGCCCGACCGTGGGGCCATGAGCACACCCACCCTGACCGGTCCCTTCGACGACCAGCTCTCGCAACGCCTGCTGTTCCAGCGCATCGTCGTGCTCGGGCAGGAGGTCGACGACGCGATCGCGAACCGGATCTGCGCACAGCTGCTGCTGCTGTCGGCCGACGACCCCAGGAGCGACATCGCGCTCTACATCAACTCCCCGGGCGGTTCGGTCACCGCCGGGCTGGCCATCTACGACACCATGCGCCTCATCCCCAACGAGGTCTCCACGCTCGTCATGGGCATGGCCGCCAGCATGGGGCAGTTCCTGCTGTGCGCGGGAACCGCGGGCAAGCGCTACGCCCTGCCGCACGCGCGCGTCATGATGCACCAGCCCTCCGGCGGGATCGGCGGCACCGCGGCCGACATCGCGATCCAGGCCGAGAACCTGGCCTACACGAAGGGGACGCTCGTCCGGCTGACCGCCGAGCACACCGGCCAGGACCCCGAGACCATCGAGTTCGACTCCCAGCGCGACCGCTGGTTCACGGCCCAGGAGGCGCTGGAGTACGGCATGGTCGACCACGTCGTCGAGGCCGTCACCGACGTGCGGCTGGGCGCGGCGCGGAAGGTGGGGCTGCGAGGATGAGCTACCCGATCCCCTACGTCGTCGAGACGACCCCCCGCGGGGAACGCACCTCGGACGTGTTCAGCCGACTGCTGTCGGACCGGATCGTGTTCCTGCACGGCGAGATCGACGACGGCGTCGCCAACGTCGTCATCGCCCAGCTGGTGCACCTGGCCTCGGAGTCGTCGACGGCCGAGATCAACCTCTACATCAACTCCCCCGGAGGTTCGGCGACGGCGCTGATGGCGATCTACGACACCATGCAGTTCGTGCAGCCGGACGTGGCGACGTTCTGCGTGGGGCAGGCGGCCTCGGCGGCCGCGGTCCTGCTCGCGGCGGGCGCGCCGGGAAAGCGGTCGGTGCTGGAGCACTCCCGCGTCCTGCTGCACCAGCCCTCGGGCGGTGCGCAGGGCACCGCCGCGGACCTGCAGATCCAGGCCAGGGAAGTGCTGCGGATCCGCTCGGAGATCGAGCAGGTGCTCGCCCGGCACACCGGGCACTCGGTCGAGCGGTTGCGCGCCGACCTCGACCGCGACCTCGTCCTGCCGGGCGCCGAGGCCATCGCCTACGGCGTCGCGGACAAGGTCATCGCGCCCGCCGGAGCCCTCCTCCCTGCCTGATCCGCCACCCGGCGAATCCTCGATCGCGAGGGTCAGGCGGCGAGGGACAGGGAGACGGTGGGCGCGGAGGTGACGGGGGCGCGGACCGTGGTGCTGGTCGTCACGTCGACGACGAGGGAACCCGTGCGCAGCAACAGGTCGGCGAGCGGGAGTTCCAGCGCGGAGCAGATCGCGGCCAGCACCTCGGAGGAGGGTTCCTTGCGGCCGCGCTCCACCTCGGACAGGTACGGCAGCGAGACCTTCGCCGCCAGGGCCACGTCCGCCAGGGTGCGGTGCTGGGCCGTCCGCTCGGCGCGCAGGACGGTCCCGAGCGCGTCGCGCAACAGGGGTTCGCGGCGCCCGTGCGCGCTCCGCGCCGGAACCGGGGTGAGTTTCGGCACGGGAACCTCCAGACGTCGGTTCCCCCGGAAGCTACTCCCCGCGTGGTGCCGCCGCACTGCTGTCCGCTCAGGGCGGACAGCAGTGCGGCGGGCTGGAGGGGAACGCCGGAGAAGCCTCAGCGGCGCTCGTACGCCGTGGCCATGGCGACCTGCTCGTCGATGACCTCGGAGATGCGCGCCTGCACGGTATCGAGTTCACGGACGATCGCCGCGGTCTCGTCGATGCCGGTGGACACGGCCGCGCTGGAGGCCTGGATGCCGGCGATCTGCTCGGCGACGCGCTGGGTGGCGTCGGCCGTCTCGCGGGCCAGGTCCTTGACCTCGCTGGCGACGACGGCGAACCCACGGCCGAGTTCACCGGCGCGGGCGGCCTCGATGGTCGCGTTCAGCGCGAGCAGGTTCGTCTGGTCGGCGATGCCGGAGATGATCTTGATGACCTCCCCCACGGCGGCCGAGGCCCGGGTCAGCGTTTCGACCTCCCCCGTCATCGTCGTGGCCTGCCCGACGGCCGAGTCCGCGACGCGGCCGGCGTCCAGCACGGCGTCGCGCAACCGGTTCACCGTGTCCAGCAGCGCACTCGAGGTCGAGGCGTCGCTCTCGGACCGGCGCAGGACGTCGAGGCGCTGGGAGACCAGCTGCTGCACGTTGCGCAGCGCCGAGGCGCGCGAGTCGGACAGTTCGATGACGTCGGTGGCGAAGAAGTCCATCGTCCCCACGACGCGACCCTCGGAGGTGACCGGGAAGCAGACGCCCGACTTCACACCGGCCCGCTGCGCCGCGGGGGCGCGCACGCAGTCGGTCACCTCGGCGAGGTCGGGGACGAAGACCAGGTCCCGCGCACGCCACGCCCGGCCCGACAGGCCCACCCCCTCGGCGAAGCTCGCCGACAGCGTCACGCGGCGGAACTCCTCGCCGGCCGAACCGGACTCGACGGAGAACTTCAGCGTGTTCGTGTCCGGGTCGAGCGCCCAGTAGGAGCCGTAGGACCAGCCGAACGCCTCACGGACGGTTTCCAGCGCGCGGCGCAGTGCCGTCTCCTGGCTGGTCGCGGCCCCGACGTTCGAGACGACCGTCGTCACCGCGACCCGGTCGTCGAGGGTCTCCTGCAGCGCGGCGGCGTCCAGCGCCCGGCGCCAGGCGTGCGCGGCGACGCGGCCGATGGCGCGCCACTTCTCGGCCCGGCCACCGAAGAACGGCAGCGCGTCCTTGGCGTAGTACTCGTGGACGGCGACCACCCGGCCGTTCTCCACGACGGGCAGCTGGCCGCCGCTGCGGGCGCCCGCGGTGCGCGCGTCGCGCCACCGCCGGCAGTCCAGGGACTCGGCCGACTCGTCGCACTGGACGGGTTCGCGCGTGGCGATCGCCCGGCCGCCGCACCCGTCACCGGCGCCGACGGCCAGGTCGCGGCTGTCCGCGAGCGCCGGGGCCATCGGCCCGACCTCGGCGGCCAGACGGAACCTGCCGCCCGGCCCCGGCAGCCAGATGCCGCCGTAGCAGAGGCCGAGGGCCTGGGTGAGGGCGCGGACGCAGGCCAGCTGGGCCTCGAGCTCGGTCGTGACGCCGGAGTCGAGGGCCGCGAGGACGGCTTCCAGCGCCTCGACGTCGCGCGGCACGGGGCCGGTGTGCACCGCGGAGGCGGCTGCCTTCTTGCGTCCGAACACAGTGCTGACCACCGGTACCCCTCGTCGACCTGCCTCGGAACTCGAACCGCTCAGGAGCTGCTCGGGGTGGATCGGCCGGACGGGTGAGCGACTTGAGCCTCAGCGCGACAGCGCCGTCCGCAGCGTCGCCAGCCCGCGGTGGGCGTTGCTGCGGACGGTGCCCGTCGTGACGTCCAGCAGGTCGGCGATCTGCTCGTCGGAGTAGTCCTCGAAGTGCCGCAGGACCAGGACGGTGCGCTGCTTGGTCGGCAGCTCGCGCAGGGCGGCGAGCAGCTCGTCACGGTCGGCGAGCTGCCCGGTGGCGTCGCCGTACCCGGCGTCGGGCAGCTGGTCGGTGGCGTGCTCGCGGCGGGCCGCGCGCCGCCAGAACGACGTCGAGGCGTTGACGACCATGCGGTTGACGTAGGCGACGGGGTCGTCGGCGGAACTGATGCGGCCCCACTTCAGCAGCGCCTTGGCCAGCACGTCCTGCACGACGTCCTCGGCGGTGTCGGGATCGCGCAGCAGCCCGCGGGCGAGGCGGACGAGCGCCGCGCCCCGGGCCGTCACGAACTCCTCGAACGTCACGGTGCCGGCTTCCTGCTGGATGGTGATCATCGTGCCGCACCCCCGGCCTCGCGCAGGTCGGCGGCGCGGGCCAGCTGGGCGTTCACGATCTGCACGGCCTGGGTCAGCGTGTCGCTGCCGGTGGGCTGGTAGGTCTGCACGTCGGCGGTGACGACCAGCTGCCCGCTGCGGGCGACGACCTTCGCGGTCCACATCGGGTTGGTGCCCGACTGCTGGTAGGCCGCGGTGCCGGCGAGGACCTGCTCCGCGTCGACCCCGGCCTCGTCGGACAGCGTGAACGGTGCGGTCTCGTTCCCCTGGACGGTGCAGGCCTCGGCGTCGGCGCTCGCCTGCGCCATCCAGTCCTGCGCCGCGTCCCCGCGGAACAGCAGGACGCGGACGCTCACGGACTCGGGGAACGGCGCGGAGACCACGTTCGCCTCGCCGCCCCAGCCGAGGGTGCGGGCGTCGACGACGGTGCTGCTCCCGTCGTGGGCGAGGTCGGTGCAGAAGCCGGTGTTCGCCGACTCGTTCTCGTCCCGGGGTGCCAGCCCCGGCACGACGGAGGTGATGTCCTGCGTGGTCGGCAGGGCGTCGTCGGGGATGGCCGTGACCGCGGGCCGAGTGGGCGACGCGGGCGTCACGGTCGTGGGGGTGGTGGGCCACTGCCAGACGCCGACGGGGATCCCGAGGGCGAGGACCGCGACGACGCCGGCCATCCCCTGCCGGCGCCGTCGGATGGTGCGGGCGCGCCCCCGCGCCCCCGCGACGAGAGCGGACACGTCGACCCCGGCGTCGGCCGATCCCGCGCGCTGCAACGCGCGGACGACGTCCGCCTCGTCGACTCCCCTCCTGTGCTCGCTCATCGTCACTCCCTGGTCGGGCTCGCCGGACCGTCCGGCGGCTCCGTGCAACAGACGCGGCCCCGTGGTCGTCTGTTGCACGTGATCGCGAAGAGGTCGTCGACAGCAGCAGCACTCGTCGCGGGCGTCGCCCTCCTGGGGGCGTGCAGCGGTGAGGACTTCACCGCCGTGCAACTGGCGCCCTCGACGGCGAGCAGCACCGGTCCCGTGGTGAGCGAGCCGACGGCCGACCCGGCCGCGCAGGAGGCCCTGCCGCTGCTGGTGCGGCAGCAGGGGGCGCAGACCTCGGCCCTGGCCCCGGCCGTCGGGCAGGACTCACCGGACCTCGCGGTGCTGGCCCGCACCGGCGAGGACGAGGCCAGCACCGAGATCACGTTCTGGGCCTGGGACGGCGGGACCTTCCGGCCCGACGGCTCGCTGACCGCGCACGCGCCCCTGCTCGCCCAGCGCGAGGGCGGGGCGGCGGAGTGGCACTACCTCACCGCCGGGTACTACCCCGACGCTGCGGTCTACGTGCAGGGCGGGACGCTGAGCGGCGGGGTGCAGGCCGTCGTCGCCCGCCACACCGACGACGGGCGGTGGGAGCTCGTGCCGTTCCAGCGGGAGGACTCCGGCGTCGACCCGGCGCAGGACGTCTACGCCGACGACCCGCTGTTCGACGAGGGCCGCACCTTCGTCACGCGCGGCCGGGCTGGCGGTGAGGTGTCGGCGACGTGGTGGCGGTACGTCGACCTCGACGGGCGCAACGCGTTCGAGCAGTCCCCCGAGCCCGACCCGGACGCCACGGCCGGCTGACCTTCGCTCACGCCGAAGTCGTTGCCGCAAGCCGAGGTCGGTGGCCGTTCGGCGCGCGAACCCCCGACGGCCAGGAGACGGTGGGGGCACCCAACGTGACCGACGAGGAGGACGACGTGGCCAGTGGTGTGGCGAGTGTCTGGGTTCCCGTGGACGACATGGACCGGGCGGTGAGGTTCTACGGCCAGACGCTGGGGCTGCAGGTGAAGTCCACCAGCGAGGTCTGGAGCGAGGTCGACGCGGGCGGCCTGATGATCGGGCTGAACGCGCGGGAGGGGACCGCCGAGCACGCCGACGGCGGCGCCGTCATCTCGTTCCAGCCCGACGGCGGGATCGACGCCGAGGTGGAGCGCCTGCAGCAGGCGGGCGTGGAGTTCACCGGTGGGATCAGCGACCACGAGTGGGGCCGCATCGCCCCGTTCAAGGACAGCGAGGGCAACGACCTGCAGTTCTACGCGCCGCCGGCCTGAGGGGGGCGCCGGGGGGGGGGGGGGGGGGGGGGGGGGGGGGGGGGGGGGGGGGGGGGGGGGGGGGGCGGCGCGCTGCCCCCGCACCACAACCACCCCCCCCACACCCACACACACCCACCACACCCCCCCCCCCCCC
>NZ_JBJLSI010000038.1:0-45266 GCF_050871945.1 Kineococcus deserti
ACCGCGTACCCGGTCATCGCGCGCGAGGTCACCGCGCGCCGCACCGGGCGCGGACAGGGGTTTGCGCGCGAGGTCACCGCGTACCCGGTCATCGCGCGCGAGGTCACCGCGCGCCGCACCGGGCGCGCCCTCACCCCGCGAGCACGGCCAGGAGGAAGGGCGGGCCGCCGCTCCAGGCGGCGGTGAGCGTCTCCCCCGCCGGGGCCGGCGTCCCCAGCACCCGGATCACCACCAGGTCCCCCACCGCCGTCGAGATCGTCGTCAGCGCACCCGAGGTGCTCGCCCGCACCTCGCGGATCGTCGGCGCGCTCGCCGCCGAGCCGCTGCCACGGGCACCGGCGTGCTTGGCGGCCGGCTCCAGCCGCCCGTCGACCTCCACCTGCAGGTCGGCGTCGGTGCCGCCGGTGGCGACGGCGCGGTGCAGCACGTCGGCGTAGACGGGGTCGGCGACGGCGTCGTAGACCCACCGCCGGCCCAGCACCGAGTGGTCCATGGTCGTGACGAGGTGCTCCTGCGCGCCCTCGAGCGGGGCGCCGCGGTAGGTCAGCGGCGCCTGCAGGACGGGACCGCCGGTCGTGCTGACCAGCAGCGTCTCGACGCCCACCTCCCCGGCCGGGTCGTCGAACCGGAACCGACCGACCTCGACGACCTCGGAGCCGTCGGTCAGTGCGCTCCACGGCTGCCGCGGCAGCCACCGGCGCAGCGCCTCGACCTTGGTGGGACGCAGATCGGCCCGGTGCAGCACCGCCACGTTCCCGACTGTCACCCGGTCTGTCCGTAGACGCGAGCCACTGCGAGTCGGACGACGCGCCGCCGGTCGGCGACCATCGCGCGCCGGTACTCGTCCCAGTCGGGGTGCTCGCCCGCCAGCGCGCGGTACAGCTCGACGAGTTCGGCGACCGTCTCGTCGTCCTCGCGCTCGGCCACCGGCGACAGCGACGCGTCCCCCTCGACGACGGCCCAGCTCCAGAAGTCCGGCGACGTGACGTGCAGGCTCGCCCGCGGATCGCGCTCGAGGTTCCTCGACTTCGCCCGGTCGGCGGTGACCGAGACCCGCACCAGCTCGCGCTGCGGGTCGTAGTGGTGGGTGACGTTGGACAGCTGGGGCCGGCCGTCGCGCTTGAGCGTCACCAGGACGCCGCGGGAGGTGGAGCCGACGAGGTCGAGGAGGGCGTCGCGGGAGTCGGTCATGCCCGGAGCAAGCCGTCCCGGCACCGGATGCTTCCCGGGGAACGACGAAGGCCCCGGTCTGTCGACCGGGGCCTTCGCTGTAAGTGCGCGAGGGGGGAGTTGAACCCCCACGCCCTTTCGGGCACACGGACCTGAACCGTGCGCGTCTGCCTATTCCGCCACTCGCGCTTACCCCTCAACCGTACCAGCCCCGAGAGGGTCCTCACGCCACCCTCACCCGCCACCACCTCGCCCACACGGGCGGGAAGGACGTCCCCGGCTACGATGCCGAAGGCTGGGACAACCGGGACGATCATGGGAGGAGGCCCGACGTGGGAGTGCTCGACCGCTTCGAACGGGGCGTGGAACGTGCCGTCAACGGTGTGTTCGCACGGGCCTTCCGCAGCGAGGTCCAACCCGTCGAGGTCGCCAGCGCGCTGCGCCGCGAGCTCGACGACCGCGCCGCCGTGCTCTCGCGCGGGCGCACGCTCGTGCCGAACAGCTTCATCGTCGAGCTCGGCCAGGCCGACCACGACAAGATCGCCTCCTGGCAGGACACCCTCGCCGACGAGCTGGTCGCCGCCGTCACCCAGCACGCCGAGAAGCAGCGCTACTCCTTCGTCGGCCCGGTGCGGGTGGGCTTCCACGAGGCCGACGACCTGGAGACGGGCGTCTTCCGCGTCCTGTCCTCCACCGTCAAGGGCCGGATCGCCCCGGCCACCCCGCGCACCAGCGACGCGGGACGGCCCCGGCTGGAGGTCGACGGCCGCCAGTACGTCCTGGCCGAGTCGGTCACCGTCATCGGCCGCGGCTCGGAGGCCGACGTCGTCCTGGACGACCCGGGCGTCTCGCGCCGGCACGCCGAGGTCCGGGTGGCTCCGCAGGGCGCGAGGCTGTCCGACCTGAGCTCGACCAACGGGACGTTCGTCGACGGCGAGCGGGTGTCCTCGGTCGACCTGTTCGACGGCGCGGTGGTCACCGTGGGCCGCACCAAGCTGGTGTTCCACGCCGCCCGGCGCGACGAGAGCTGGACGTGATCGTGACGGGGACGGCTCCGTGAGCGAACTGACCCTCACCGTCCTGCGGTTGGGGCTCCTGGCACTGCTGTGGGTGTTCGTCCTGGCGATCGTCGGCGTGCTGCGGGCCGACCTGCTGGGCACGCGCGTCACGGCCCGCCGCACCGAACGCGCCCAGGCCAGGCCCCGGCGCGAACCCGCCGAGCCCGCTCCCGCCGAGCCGGCCCGGCCCAAGCGCGCCACCCTCGTGGTGACCGAGGGGTCCCTGCGCGGCACGACGTTGACGCTGGGCCAGGCCGCCGTCCTCATCGGCCGCGGCGCGGACTGCACCCTCGTCCTGGACGACGAGTACGCCTCGACCAAGCACGTGCGCATCACGCCCAACCCCGCCGGCACCGGCTGGGTCGTGGAGGACCTGCAGTCCACCAACGGCACGACCCTGGGCCGCGACCGCCTGACCGCCCCCGCCCCCTTCGAGCCCGGCACGCCGCTGCGCATCGGCAAGACCGTGCTCGAGCTCCGGAGGTAGCCCGTGGCCATCGCGCTGAACTACGCCGCGCGCTCGGACGTCGGGCTGGGACGCACCACGAACCAGGACTCCGGGTACGCCGGCCCGCACCTGCTCGTCATCGCCGACGGCATGGGCGGGCACGCCGGTGGCGACGTCGCCAGTTCGCTGGCGGTGGGCGAGATGTCGGTCCTGGACGGGGAGTCGCACGGCAGCGACGACGCCGCCCAGCACCTGCACGACGCCCTCGAGTCCGCCAACGCCCAGCTGCGCCGCCGGGTCGAGGCCGAACCGGACCTGGCCGGGATGGGCACGACCGTCACGGCCATCCTGCGCGCGGGCACCCGCCTGGTGCTGGCCCACATCGGCGACTCCCGCGGCTACCTGCTGCGCGACGGGCAGCTGACGCAGCTGACGAAGGACCACAGCTACGTCCAGTCGCTCATCGACGACGGCCGGCTCACCCCCGAGGAGGCCGAACGCCACCCCCAGCGGTCGGTGATCATGCGCGTCCTCACGGGCCGCGCGGACGACGAGGCCGACGTCTCGGTGCGCGAGGCGCGCCCGGGCGACCGGTACCTGCTGTGCAGCGACGGCCTGTCGGGCGTCGTCAGCCACGACACCCTCGCCGAGACCCTGTCGGCCGGGATGGACCCCGACGCCACCTGCCAGCGCCTGGTCGAGCTGGCGCTGCGCGGTGGCGGGCCGGACAACATCTCCTGCGTCGTGGCCGACGTCGTCGAACTCGGTGGCGGCGCTCCCCCCTCGACGACCCCGCAGGTCGTGGGCGCCGCGGCGTTCCACCGTCCCCGTCGCTCCTCGGCCGCGGGGACCCCCGCGGCCCGGGCCGCCGCCCTGCGCGCGGCGGCCGAGGAGTCCGGCGACGATGCGGAGGACGACGATCAGCGGCCCGAGCTGACCGACCGCGAGCGCCGACGCCGGCGGGTGCGGTGGATCGTGGGCCCGGTGCTGCTCGTGCTGCTGCTCGCCGCCGGCGCGCTCGGCGGGTGGCGGTGGAGCCAGCAGCAGTACTTCGTCGGCGCCGACGGCGACTCGGTGGCGATCTACCAGGGGCTCAGCCAGGACATCGGCCCGTTGCAGACCTCGCACGTGCTGGAGACCACCGACATCGCGCTGGCCGACCTGCCCACGACGTGGTCGAACCGGGTCGAGGCGCGCATCACCTCGCGCGACCTGGACGCGGCGCGGGACACCGTCGCCGAGCTGGAGGACCTGGCCGCGGCGTGCCGGGCGGCGACCGCGCCCACGCCCTCCCCGACGGTGGACCCCACGGCGACGGCGACGGCCCCGGCTTCGCCGACGGCGAGTCCCACCCCGACCGTCGCTCCCGAGGACTGCGGAGGTGTCGGCTGATGGCCACCGTGCTGCCCGTCTACCCCACGACCCGGCGCAACGTCGAGCTGCTGCTGGTGGTGCTCGCCGTCGTCATCGCCGGTGGCGCCTGGGCCGTCGTGGGTCTGACCCTCGACGGTTCGCTGCCGCCGAACCTGTTCGCCTACGCCGGTGGCCTGGGCGGGCTGGCGGTGCTGCTGCACCTGCTGCTGCGCTGGCGGGCCAGGCACGCCGACCCGCTGCTGCTGCCCGTCGCCACGCTGCTCAACGGCATCGGGCTGGTGATGATCCACCGGATCGACGTGGCGCTGGACTCCTCGGCGGCCTCGCGCCAGTTCCTGTGGTCGGCGCTGGGGATCGTCGCGGCGGGCGTGGTGCTGGCGTTCGTGCGCGACCACCGCATCCTGCGCCGCTACACCTGGACGGCGGCCGTGGCCGGTCTGGTCCTGCTGCTGCTGCCGCTGGTGCCGGGCCTGGGCCGCACGATCAACGGCGCGCGGATCTGGATCGGCGTGGGCCCGTTCTCCTTCCAGCCGGGTGAGCTGGCGAAGATCTGCCTGGCGGTCTTCTTCGCCGGCTACCTCGTCGTGCACCGCGACGCCCTGTCCCTGACGGGCAAGAAGGTGCTGTTCCTGCAGCTGCCGCGCGCCCGCGACCTCGGGCCGATCCTGCTGGCCTGGGCGGCGAGCATCGGGATCCTGGTGCTGCAGCGTGACCTGGGCACCTCGCTGCTGTTCTTCGGCCTGTTCGTCGCGGTGCTCTACGTCTCGACCGAGCGGGTCAGCTGGATCGTCCTGGGTCTGCTGATGTTCTCGGCCGCGGCGGTGTTCGCCGCCACGACGATGGGTCACGTCCAGGCCCGCGTCGACATCTGGCTGCACCCCTTCACGGCCGAGAACCGCAGCGGCTCCAGCTACCAGCTGGTCCAGGGCCTGTACGGGATGGCCAACGGCGGGCTGCTCGGCACGGGGCTGGGCGAGGGCCGGCCGCAGACCGTGCCGTACGCGAACTCGGACTTCATCTACTCCTCCCTGGGCGAGGAGCTCGGCCTCGTCGGCCTGTTCGCCGTCCTCGTGCTGTACGTCGTGCTCGTCGAGCGGGGTCTGCGCACGGCGATCGGCGTGCGCGACGGGTTCGGCAAGCTGCTCGCCGCGGGCCTGGCCTTCTCGGTCACCCTGCAGGTGTTCGTCGTCGTGGGCGGGGTGACCCGGGTCATCCCGCTGACCGGTCTGACGATGCCGTTCCTGGCCGCCGGCGGCTCCTCGCTGGTGTCGAACTGGATCGTCGTGGCGCTGCTGCTGCGGGTCTCGGACCTGGCGCGCCGCCCGGCCGCGGAGGTCCGCAACGGCCCCGACGGCGACACCGGTGTGACGCAGGCGGTGAGGATCGGGTGAACCGTCCCCTGCGCCGGCTGTCCCTGGTGATGGCCTTCCTGTTCTTCGCGTTGTTCGCCTCGACGACGTGGATCCAGTTCGTCCGCGCCGACGAGCTGAACGCGATGCCGGGCAACTCCCGGCAGCTGTACGCGGAGTTCGGCCGTCAGCGCGGGGCGATCCTCGTCGACGGCGGCGCCGCGATCGCCACGAGCGTGCCCAGCGAGGACCAGTACGAGCGGCAGCGCACCTACCCCGCGGGCGACCTGTACGCGCCGGTCACCGGCTACTACTCGCTGCGCTACGGGACCAGCGGCATCGAGCGCGCGGAGAACGACGTCCTGGCCGGGTCGGCCGACGAGCTGTTCTACCGCAACCTGTCCAGCATCCTGACCGGCGAGCAGCCGCAGGGGGCGTCGGTGACGCTGACGCTGCGCCCCAAGGTGCAGCAGGCGGCCTGGGACGCCCTGGACGGGCGCAAGGGCGCCGTCGTCGCGCTCGACCCCGCGACCGGTGACGTGCTGGCGATGGTCTCCAGCCCCAGCTACGACCCGAACACGCTGGCCAGCCACGACGGCGACGTCGAGGAGCAGGCCTGGACCGCGCTGAACGCCGACGAGGACGACCCGCTGGTCAACCGGGCCACCGGCTCGCTGTACCCGCCGGGGTCGACGTTCAAGCTGGTCACGGCGGCGGCGGCGCTGGAGAGCGGCGACTACACCGCCGACTCCCAGCTCGAGGGGCCCCAGGAGCTGGACCTGCCGCAGACCGACAACACCCTGAAGAACGACGAGGGCACGGCCTGCGGGCCGGGCGACAAGGTGTCGCTGGCCGACGCGCTGAAGATCTCCTGCAACACCGCGTTCGGCTGGCTCGGCGAACAGCTCGGTGCCGACGCCCTGGAGGAGCAGGCGTCGAAGTTCGGGTTCGGGGAGTCGCTGAGCATCCCGACGTCGGTCGCCACCAGCAGCTACCCCACCGGGGACGACGTCGCCGGCCCGCTGCTGGACTACTCCGCCATCGGGCAGGGCAGCGTCGTCTCGACGCCGCTGCAGGTCGCCATGATCTCGGCCGCGATCGCCAACGACGGGGTCGCGATGGAACCGAACCTCATCGCGAACATCCGCGACTCCGACACCCTGGAGGTCATCGAGGAACCCTCGCCGACCGAGCTGGGCCGGGCCGTCAGCACCGACACCGCGCGGACGCTGCAGCAGATGATGGAGCTCGTCGTCTCCGACGGCACCGGGACCCGCGCCCAGATCGACGGGGCGACCGTCGGGGGCAAGACGGGCACCGCCCAGCACGGGGTGGGGCTGCCGCCGTACGCGTGGTTCACCTCGTACGCCGAGCGCGGCGACCAGCAGGTCGCGGTCGCCGTGGTGATCGAGGACGGCGGGTCGACCGAGAGCGCGTACGGGGGGCGGTTGTCCGCCCCGGTCGCCAAGACGGTGATGGAGGCGGCTCTCGGTGAGTGACCGCAGGGTTGAGCAGACGGTTCAGGCAGGACGGGGAGAGCAGTGACGGACACGACGACTGGCCACGGGGTGCCGGCGCCGCGCGTGCTCGGCGGCCGCTACGAGGTCGGAAGCCTGCTCGGACGCGGCGGGATGGCCGAGGTCCACGTCGCCCGTGACACCCGCCTCGGGCGGACGGTCGCGGTCAAGCTGCTGCGCGCCGACCTGGCGCGCGACCCCTCCTTCCAGGCCCGGTTCCGCCGCGAGGCGCAGGCCGCGGCCGGGCTGAACCACCCCTCGATCGTGGCCGTCTACGACACCGGCGCCGAGCAGACCACCGAACCCGGTGGGGGCAGCGTCCAGCTGCCGTGGATCGTCATGGAGTACGTCGAGGGCCGCACCCTGCGCGACGTGCTGCGCACCGACCACCCGCTGGCCATCGACGAGGCGCTGTCGATCACCGAAGGTGTGCTCGGGGCGCTGGAGTACTCCCACCGCAACGGGATCGTCCACCGCGACATCAAACCCGCCAACGTCATGATCACGCCCGCGGGCGAGGTCAAGGTCATGGACTTCGGCATCGCCCGGGCCGTGAGCGACTCCTCGGCGACGCTGACCCAGACCTCGGCGGTCATGGGCACCGCGCAGTACCTGTCGCCCGAGCAGGCCCGCGGTGAGCAGGTCGACTTCCGCAGCGACCTGTACTCCACCGGCTGCCTGCTGTACGAGATCCTCACCGGCCGGCCGCCGTTCGTCGGCGACGCCCCCGTCGCCGTGGCCTACCAGCACGTCTCGGAGCAGCCGCGGCCGCCGTCGGCGCTGGCCCCGCACATCCCGCCGGCCGTCGACCACGTCGTGCTCATGGCGCTGTCGAAGGACCGCGAGCACCGGTACCAGACCGCCGCCGACTTCGCCGACGACCTGCGCCGGGCCGTCGAGGGCCGGCCGCTGCGGGGGGCGAGCTTCGCGCCCACGGCCGCCACCCAGCAGTTCCAGGCCGCCCCGCCGACCACGGTCACCCCGCCGGTCGTGGCGGCCCCGCCGACGGGTGCGCTGCCGCGCGTCGACGACGACGGCATCCCCCCGGAGGAGGAGCGCCGCAAGCGCTGGCCGTGGGTGCTGCTCATCGTCGTGCTCGTGCTGGGCATCGGCGGGGTGGGGTACGCGCTGCTGGACCGCAGCGGCGGCGCGGGAGACCCGGGAGCGACGGCGACGACTCCCGCAGCGGTCGACCTGCCCGACGTCGTCGGGGACGCGCGCGCCGACGCCGAGGCCGAGCTGCAGGACGCCGGACTCGTGCCCGTCGTCACCGAGGCGAACGACGACACGGTCCCGGCCGGGAACGTCGTGAGCACCGACCCGGTCGCCGGGACGTCGGTCACCGTGGGAAGCAACGTCAACGTCGTGGTGTCCTCGGGTCCGGCGGCCATCGCCGTCCCGGACGTGCGGGGGCGCTCGCAGGCCGACGCGCGGGCGGCGCTGACGCAGGCCGGGTTCACGATCGGGGACGTCAACACCGTCGACGACTCCTCGGTCGACGCCAACCTCGTCGTCTCCACCGACCCGGCGGCCAACAGCCAGCAGGCACCGGGCACCGCGATCAACGTCAACATCGCGAGCGGGCAGGTCGAGGTGCCGGACGTCACCGGCCAGACGCTCGACGAGGCGACGCAGACGCTGAACGGCGCCGGCCTGACGGTGAACTCCTCCGAGTCCTCCGACGCCGAGGGCGAACCCGGCACGGTCGTCAGCCAGGACCTCACCGCAGGGACGCGCGTCGAGGTCGGCAGCCGGGTCACCCTCGTCGTGGTCGCGACGCCGACGGCGACGCCGACGGCGACGAGCACGCCGACGTCGACGCCGAGCGGGTCCTCGACCTCGACGAGCACCGCGAGCCCGTCGGGGAGCCGGTCCTCGCAGTCCGACTCCGACGACAACGCGGCGGGGGTCGCCAACGGCAACGGCAACGGGCGTGGGAACGGGAACGGCAACGGCAACGGCAACAGCGACGAGGGCGACGAATGACGCGCATCCTGCACCTGTCCGACACGCACCTCATGGCGGCCGGCGCGCTGCACCAGGGGCTGGTGGACACCACCGCGGCGCTGGGGCACGTGCTGGAGTCGTTGCACGGCATCGGACCCCTCGACGCCGTCGTCGTCTCCGGTGACGTCTCCGACGACGGGACGGTCGCCTCGTACGAGACCGCCCGCGACCTGGTCGGCCCGTTCGCCCGGTCGCACGGCGCGGTGCCGGTGTTCGCGATGGGCAACCACGACCTGCCCGCGGAGTTCACGCAGGTGCTGGGGCCGACCCGGTCGGTGCACGACGTCGACGGGCTGCGGATCGTGGTGCTGGACTCCTCGGTGCCCGCCTGCGGGTACGGGTTCCTCGACGAGGGGCAGCTGGAGTGGCTGCGCTCGGTGCTCGCGACGCCGGCGGCCAAGGGGTCGGTCGTCGTCGTGCACCACTCCCCGCTGCCCGCCCCGACCGTCCTGCACGAGGGGCTGAAGCTGCAGAACCCGGCCGACCTGCTGGCCGCGCTGGCCGGTTCGGACGTGCGGGCCGTGCTGTCCGGGCACTACCACCACCCGTTCGCCGCGACGCTGCGGTCGGGACTGACGGCGCTCGTCGCGCCCGGGGTCGCCAACCGCTGCGACGTCCTCGTGGCGCGCGGGCGCGAGCGGATCGTCCGGGGGCACGGGGCGCTGCTGGTGGAGGTCTCCCCCGACGCCGTGCACGCGACGGTGCTGAGCGTGCCCTCCCCCGGCGACGGCACGGAGCTGTTCGTCCTGGACGAGGCGACGGTCGAGGCGATCGTCGCCAAGGAGGGCGTCCCGGCCTGATCACGCCCTCCTGGGGCCGGCGCGCAGCGCCGGAGATCACGTACGGTCGGCCACCGCCACCGCCGCCTGCGTCCAGCGCGGGTCCCGCCCGGCCATCGCGAGCACCCGCTCGAAGCGGGTCGCGTCCGGCGCCGGGGTGAGCCGCGGCCCGAACAGCCCCTGCCGCGCGGCCGGGTCGTCGGGGATCGCGGCGACGAACTGCTCCACGACCGCCAGGGAGGCCTCGTCGGGGACGTGGGCGCGGCCGGTGGCGACGGCCAGGTCCCAGGCGTGCAGGACCAGTTCGTCCAGCGCGACCGCGCCGGCCTCGGGTGCCGACATCTCCAGGCCGCCGGCCTGCGTCGTCCCCTCCCACGCCGCGGGGTCGGTCCAGGCCGAACCGAGTCCGGTGAGCAGGGCCGGGTAGACGCTCCGCCAGTCCGGCGCCAGGTCCTGCGGCACGACGTCGGGCGGTGGGGCTGCGGTCTGCGGACCGAGGTCCTTGCGGGCGGCGTGGGTGAAGGCCACGGCCAGGCCGCCGATGTGGGTGAGCAGCGCCGCGACCGGACGGTCGACGGGTGTGGGACGGTCCAGGGCGTCCTCGGGGACGTCCTGCACGAGAGCGGCGAGGTCGGCGGCCGCGGGCCGGAGGTCGATCACCCAGGTCGGACCCCGGCGGGCCGCGGAAGTCATCGGCGCGTGCACAGGTGGGTCGGGGGTGGCTGCGCTGTGGACGACCGGCGGGTGCGGGTGCCGCGGGCGGCACGCTGGAACCATGCCGATCCCGCACCGCACCGACCTGCCGCCCGTCCTGACCGCCGCCGACCTCGGCGACCGGTGGCGCCTGCTGGCCACGATCGATCCCCCGCCGGCCAGGGGCGCCGAACTGCGCGTCCAGGTCTTCGACGCGGACGGTCGGCAGGGGTCGGCGCTGATCGTGGTCGAGGACGTCCCCCCGCGGCCCGACGGCTCGTTCGTGGAGAACCTGCTGACCCTGCTCGGGCACGTCGTCGACGACGACACCGCCGGGATCGGCTCGGTCGCGTTCGCGCTGGTGCGGGCGGAGCCGGAGGACGTCCAGCCCGCGGACCTGTCGTGGGCCGGGGAACTCCTCGAGGGGTGCCGTCGACGCGGAACCCGGGCCCGGGGGGTCCACCTGGTCGGTGCCGGTTCCCTCACGCCGCTGGGGTGAACCACCGGCCGGTGTGCGTCAGGCGGGCACCGGCACAGCGGGCCGCGGTCGCGGCGGCATCCGGCGCACGTTCTCCTGCAGGCTGATCCCGCTGATGGCGTCGCACAGCTCGGGCAGCGTGTCGAGCACGGTCTCGGCGACCTCCAGGGGCACGGCCTGCGGGGCGAGGATCGTCACGGTGATCTTCCCGCGGCTGCTCGGGCCCTGGGAGACGAAGCAGCCGGGCACGCGCTCGGCGATCCCGGAGATGAACCCGTTGAGGTCCCGGACGCCGATCGGCCTCGTCGTCTCGATGGCCAGGACTGTCTTCATCGCACTCCCTCGCAGTTCGGTCGGTGGTCCGCGGTGGATCGCCACGCGCGTCTCACCTCCCGCAGCATCGGCAGGCCCGCGGCGGTGCCTCACCCTGCGACGACGAGATCACCCTGAACGGAGCAGGGAGGAACCCGACCGGCCTACCGGCTCACGGAGCGCAGCGGAACCCGCAGGCCGGCCCGGACCCGTGCCCCCTCCCGCGCGGCCATCGCCGCGCGAGAGCCGGTGACGCCGACGGCCCCCAGGCACGCGGCGGCGACCTGGTCGGCCACGTCGTGGGTGCGCGGCAGGGTGGCGACCATCTCGACCAGGTGCAGGCAGGCCGCGCCGAGCACCTGCGCGGACGCGGGGTGACCGGCCGGCACGAGGTCGGCCGCCAGCTCGGTGTAGACGGCCTGCAGCTGCCGGCGGTGCTCGCGGAACTCCTCGAAGCGCGGCTGCTGCACCTCGGGGGCCACGTACAGCGCGGCGATGCCCAGCGGCCCCGCCAGCAGCGTGCCCACGTCCACGACGACGAGCGCGTGCAGGGCGGCGGCCGGGTCGGGGGCCGCGGACCGGACGGCGTCGGCCAGGTCCAACGTGGGCCGGACCGACGCCTCCAGCAGTTCGGCGAGGATCTCGTCCTTGCCGGCGAAGTGGTGGTACAGCGAGGCCTGCCGGATCCCGACGCGGTCGGCGATGGCCCGGGTGGACGTCGCGGCGAACCCGGACTCGCCGAACAGCGCGGCCGCCGCGTCGAGGATCTCCTGACGCGGGGTCCGCCCGTCGTCGCCGGCGCCCCGCGTACGGGGCCGGCCGACCCGTCCGGTCCCCGTCCGCCCGCTCACACCGGGGATGCTGCCACGGGCCCGGTCAGCCCGGCGCGACGGGCGGCCGGCCAGGACCCGAACGCGGTGATCTCCCGCGACCCCGCGACGGCGGCGGGCTCGGCGAGGAAGCCGCGCACGACCCGGCCGTCGGCCAGCGTCACCGCGCCGATGGTCATGGGCTGGGGCAGGGCGGCGGTGAAGGCGCCGAACCCGCTCGCGGGCAGCCGCCAGACCTCCCCCTCGATCGACGCCCCGTCCTGCTCGCGCAGCATCCCGGGTTTGGGCGGGACGGTGTCCAGGGCGAACAGCCGGTACTGCGGGGCGGTCGCGGCGGGTCCCACCAGCGTCGCCCCCGCGGCGACGAGTTCGTGGTTCAGCGGGTGCCCGGTCAGGTGGGCGCCGACGACGAGCAGGTCGACGGCCTGGTCGGCCCAGCGGGCGGCCAGCGCGGCCAGGGCCCGGTCGCTGAAGGCCGGTCCGGTCAGCATGACCCCGAACGGCAGCCCGTCGACCGTCCCGGCCGGAACGGCCAGGGAGGCCATGTCGAGCAGGTTGGCGAAGTTCGTGAACCGGCCCATCCGCGAGTTCGCGCCGACCGGGTCGGCGGCCACCTGCGCCAGCGTGGGGTGCCACGTCGTGGTCGGGGTGAGCAGGGCCGTGGTCCCGGCCAGCAGCTCCCGGGCCCGGGCCCCGAGGTGGTCGAGCCGTTCCCGGTCGCGGAAGACGTCCACCGCGGTGACGGCCTCACCGGCCCGGACGATGCCGGCGACGGTCGGGTCCAGGTCGGTGCCGACGAGGTCGGCGTGCTGCGCGATGTGCGCGCCGACGGCCGCGGTGCGCTCGGCGACGAAGGCGCCGCCGTACAGGAGTTCGGCCGCCTCCAGCAGCGGGGCGATGTCCACCTCGACGACCTCGGCGCCGGTGGCCCGGACGCGGTCGACGTACCGGGCGAACGCCTGCGCCCAGCCGTCGGCCATCCCGGTGAGGTGCTCGGGTGTGGGGACGGCGATGCGCGGGGTCGCCGGGGCGGCGGGGAACGCCTCGACCGGGCGGGCGATCGGGTCCCGGCCGTCGGGGCCCTGGAGGGTCTCGGCGACCCGGCGGGCCAGGTCGAGGTCGCGGGCGAACACCGTCACGCAGTCGAGGCTGCGGCAGGCCGGCACGACCCCGGAGTTCGGGACGAGCCCGCGGGTGGGTTTGACGCCGACGATCCCGTGCAGCGCGGCCGGCACCCGGCCCGACCCGGCGGTGTCGGTGCCCAGGGCGACGTCGACGAGGCCGAGCGCGACGGCCACGGCCGACCCGGAACTGGACCCGCCGGAGATGCGGTCGGGAGCGAACGCGTGGCGGACGGCGCCGTGCGGGCTGCGGGTCCCCACGAGCCCGGTCGCGAACTGGTCCAGGTTCGTCTTGCCCAGCACCAGCGCCCCCGCGGCCCGCAACCGCGCGACGGCCGTGGAGTCCTGCTCCGGGGTGTGGGCGAAGGACGGCGCCGCGGCGGTGGTCGGCAGCCCGGCGACGTCGATGTTGTCCTTGACGGCGACGAGCAGCCCGGCCAGGGGTGCGGCCGGGTCGATCGTCGCGGCCTCGGCCAGGACGTCCTCCAGCGGCCGCAGGGAGATCCAGACCTCCGGGCGGTCGGCGTCGGCGATGCGGGCGTAGGCCCGCCGGACCTTCAGTTCGATGCTCACGCGGCGGAGCCTTCCTGCGGACGGACGGCGAACAGGACCTGACCGGCGGTGACGGCCTCGCCGGGTTTGACGTAGACCTCGAGCAGTTCCCCGGCGACCGGTGCGGTCACGGCGGTCTCCATCTTCATGGCCTCCAGGGCCAGGACGCGCTCGCCCTCGGCGAGGCTCGCGCCGGGGTCGGCCGACACCTGCCAGACGGTCGCCGCGAACGGGGCCTCGACCCCGATCGCGCCGGCGGGCAGGTCGACGGGCCCGGCCGCGACGGTCGCGGCGGGTTCGGGACGGACGTCGAACTCCCCCGAGGCCCGCCACGCGGTCTTCTCGGCCTCGAACGCGGCGGTCTGCGTCGCGCGGAACGCCTCGATGCTCTCGGCGTTCTCGGCCAGGAACCGCTCGTGCTCGGCGAGGGAGAACGTGCCCTCCTCGGTGTCGACGACACCGCGGCCGGCGTCGGTCTCGGCGCGCAGTTCGAGCAGTTCCTCGGCCGAGACGGGGTACCACTCGATGCGGTCGAAGAACCGCAGCGCCCACGGGTTCTCCTCGAACAGCCCGCCGCGGCGGAAGCGGTTCCAGATCTGGGTGGTCCGGCCGACGAACTGGTACCCGCCGGGGCCCTCCATGCCGTAGATGCACAGGTACGCGCCGCCGATGCCGACGGAGTTCTCCGCCGTCCACGTCCGCGCCGGGTTGTACTTGGTGGTGACCAGGCGGTGCCGGGGGTCCAGCGGCGTCGCCACCGGCGCGCCGAGGTAGACGTCCCCCAGGCCCAGGACGAGGTAGCTGGCGTCGAACACCGTGCGGAACACGTCGTCGACCGAGTCCAGGCCGTTGACGCGGCGGATGAACTCCAGGTTGGACGGGGTCCACGGTGCGTCGTCGCGGACGCCGGCCATGTACCGCTCGATGGCGAGGTGGGTCGCGGGGTCGTCCCAGGACAGCGGCAACCGCACCCGGCGGGACGGCACGACGAGGTCGCTCGTCGGGGGCAGCGCGTCGTCGAGTTCGCGCAGCAACCCCACGAGCTGCGAGGCCCGCAGCACCGACGCGTCGGTGTGCACCTGCAGCGACCGGATGCCCGGGGTGATGTCCAGGATCCCGGCGGGGCGGTTCTCCTCCAGCGCCCGCATCAGGGCGTGCACGCGCATCCGCAGGCCCAGGTCGAGGACCATGTCGCCGAACTCGACGAGGACGTTGTCGTCACCGTCGCGGCGGTACGTCGTCGCCGGGCGGCCGGGGGTCGCCGGGACGCGGGCGAGGATCCCGTCGTCACCGTCACCGCCGGAGGCCGGGTCCGCACGCCGGAGCCGGGGCCTCGCGGCCTCCTCCTCGCGGACGGGCAGGAAGCGCACCCGGTCGCCGGGGCGCAACTGCCCCAGCTTCCACAGCTCACCGGAGGTGACGACGGCGGGGCAGACGAAACCGCCCAGCGACGGCCCGTCGGGGCCGAGCAGGATCGGGGTGTCGCCCGTGAAGTCGATCGCGCCGACGGCGTAGGGGGTGTCGTGGATGTTCGAGGGGTGCAGACCGGCCTCGCCACCGTCGGTGCGCGCCCACCGGGGCCGGGGGCCGATGAGGCGGACCCCCGTGCGGGCGGAGTTCAGGTGGACCTCGTAGTCGGTGGCGTAGAACTCGTCGAGGTCGGCGCGGGTGAAGAACTCCGGGGCGCCGTGCGGTCCCTCGGTGACGCCGATCGTCCACTCGTGCGTGTACTCGGGTCGCCGGTCGGCCGGCACCGGACCGGCGATGGTCGTGAACCCCTCACCCTCCGGAACGCCGGGGCGCAGGACGTCACCGGCCTGCAGCGCGCGGCCGCCGTGGCCGCCGAAACCGCCGAGCGTGAACGTCGACGCGCTGCCGAGGTAGCGGGGGACGTCGAGCCCGCCGCGCACGGCCAGGGCCATCCGCAACCCCGGCCCGGCGGCCGTCCCGATCGACAGCGTCGCGCCGGCCGGAACCTCGACGGGTTCCCACATCGGGTGTGCGACCCCGTCGACCGTCACCTCGGCCGGTGCGCCGGTGACGCACACGACGGTGTCGGTGGAGAACTTCAGGGTCGGGCCCGTCGCGGTGATCTCCAGGCCGGGCGCACCGACGGGGTTCCCGACGGCGAGGTTGGCCTCGCGCAGCGACCACGGGTCCATCGGACCCGACGGCGGAACCCCGACCTGCCAGTGACCGAGGCGGCCCGGCAGGTCCTGCACGGTCGTCATCGCGCCCGGGCTGACGACGTCGATGCGCGGGTCGGGATCGTCGGTGACGTCGAGGGTCGAGGTGGAGTGGGTGGCCGAGCGCAGCGGCAGGTCGTCGACGAGCGAGCGCAGCAGGCCGAGGTTCGTCACGACGCCGTCGACGCGGGAACCGGTCAGGGCCTCGCCGAGCAGGTCCAGCGCGGCGTCGCGGCCGGGGGCGGCCGCGATGACCTTGGCCAGCATCGGGTCGTAGAACGGGGTGATCTCCGAGCCCGTCTCGACCCAGCCGTCGACGCGGACACCGGACAGCTCGGCGAACTGCGCGTTGGTCACCAGGCCGGGGCTGGGGGCGTTCTGCCTGGCCGGGTCCTCGGCGTAGACGCGGGCCTCGACGGCGACACCGGTCGCGCTCCACTCGCGGTCGAAGACGTCCGCCACCGTCGGGTCGTGGCGGCCGTCGCGGGCCAGCCGCAGCATGAGGTCGACGAGGTCGACGCCGTAGGCGAGTTCGGTGACCGGGTGCTCGACCTGCAGGCGGGTGTTGACCTCCAGGAACGCGGCCTCCTCGCGGACCGGGTCGTAGACGAACTCGACCGTGCCGGCCGAGCGGTAGCGCACCGAGGCCATGAGCTCGGCCGCGGTCGAGGCGATCTGCGCGCGGACGTGCGCGGGCAGCGCCGGGGCGGGCGCCTCCTCGATCACCTTCTGGTTGCGGCGCTGCAGCGAGCAGTCGCGGTCGCCGATCACGGCGATGCGGCCGTGGCCGTCGCCGAACACCTGCACCTCGACGTGCCGGGCCGGGCGCACGAGGCGTTCCAGGAACACCCCGGCCGAGCCGAAGTTCGCGCTGGCCTGGCGCACGACGCGGTCGTAGGCCTCGCGGACCTCCTCGGCGGTGGAGCAGGCCTGCATGCCGATGCCGCCGCCCCCGCCGGTGGCCTTGAGCATCACGGGCAGCCCGATCCGCTGGGCCGCGGCGACGGCCTCGTCGGCGCTCGGCAGGAGGCCGGTGCCGGCGAGCATGGGGACGCCGGCGCGACCGGCCAGTTCGCGGGCCGTGTGCTTGGAGCCGAAGGCGGTGATCTGCTCCGGCGTCGGCCCGACGAACGCGATGCCGGCGTCCTCGCAGGACCGGGCGAAGTCGACGTTCTCGGACAGGAACCCGTACCCGGGGTGGACGGCGCCCGCACCGGTGGCCAGGGCGGCCTCCAGGAGGGCGTCGGTGCGCAGGTAGGACTCGCGGGCGGGGGCCGGGCCGAGCCGGACGGCGGTGTCGGCCTCACGCACGTGCGGGGCGGCGCGGTCGGCGTCGGAGTACACGGCGACGGTCTTGAGGCCCAGGTTCCGGGCCGAACGCAGGATGCGGCGGGCGATCTCGCCGCGGTTGGCGACGAGCAGGGTGTCGAAGCTCATGCGGGCTCTCCCGTCGGCGCCGTCACGATCGTGCGCAGGGGCGTGGGGTTGAAGTCGTTGCAGGGGTTGTTGACCTGCGGGCAGTTGGAGATCACGACGAGCAGGTCGACCTCGGCGCGGAAGGCGACGCGCTTGCCGGGGGCGGAGATGCCGTCGACGATGCCGAGGGTCCCGTCGGCCTCGACGGGGACGTTCATGAACCAGTTGAGGTTGGAGACGAGGTCGCGCGCGGACAGGCCGCGGCGGGCGCCCTCGGCCAGGAAGTTCTCCCGGCAGCCGTGCTGGTGCTCGGTGTGGTGGCCGTACCGCAGCGTGTTCGACTCCTTGCCGCAGGCGCCGCCGATGGTGTCCTGGCGTTCGACCTCGTTGGCCACGACGGTGGCCAGCGGGGTGCCGTACTGGCTGCGCAGCACGGTGCCGGTGCGGACGTAGGCGTTGCCCTGCCAGGCGAGGGTGTCGGGAACGCTGTACCGCTCGGAGCGGTCGGCGTCGGCGAACAGCAGGCAGTCCGCGGACTGGTTGCCGCCGACGTCGACGATCGTCAGGACGTGACCGGCGCGCACGACGGCCGACCAGGGGGCGCGGGCGGCGATGCGGTCGTCGAGGACGACCTCGCCGTCGACGAGGGGGCCGCTCCAGTCCAGGACGGTCTCTTCGATGGTGGTCACAGTCCTCGCGCCTCCGCGTGGTCGATCGTGTTCAGGTACGCGCGGTGCAGTTCGGGAGTCCGGGTGAACCGCTCGTCGGCCGGTCCGGTGGGTTCGGCGCGCCACGCGTGGACGCGCAACGGGCCGACGGTGAACTCCGGTCGCGGGTCCAGCGGGTGCGCGGTGTTGGCGACCAGGACGATCAGCGGGAGTTCGGCGAGCAGGTCGACCTCGGCTCCCGCACCGGCCGAGCCGAGCCAGCGGAAACCCCCGTCGGCCTCGACGCGGACACCCTGGAAGAAACCCACGCTCGGCGGCAGGTCGCGCGGCCCCAGTCCCTGCTTCGACGCGGCGAGGGTGAGCAGGGCACGTCCCGACGGGCTCGGCCCCTCGGGCGCGGCGTCGCCGTACGTGCGGAGGTTCCACGCGTCGGAGGTGGTGCCGCAGAACGCGTCGTGCCTGCCCGACGTGTCGCGCACGATCGTCGCGAGGACCCGCCCGTCACCCGACAGCAGCGGGTGGCCCTCCCCGAGGTAGGCCTGCCACGGGACCTTCTGGGTGTCGGCGACGTTCAGCCGTTCCCACGGGGCGACCGCGGAGAACAGCAGGACGTTCGCGCACGCGTCACCCGTGACGTCGGAGAAACGGATCCGGGTTCCCCGGGCGACGACCTTGGAGGTGTACCCACCGGGGGCGACGGTCTCGGCCCAGGTGAGGGTCGCGGGGTCGACGCCGGCGGGGGCGAACGGGGAACCGGAGGCGGGCAGGTAGGGCATCCAGTCGGACTGCGTGCCGGCCTGGGCGCGGGCGTCGTCGCGGGCGGCGAAGACGGTGGCGGTGTTCCTCATGCGGGTTCCTCCACGGGGGCGGGCTGCTGCGGGGCGCGGACCTGCAGCGCACCCAGGACGATCGGGCCGCCGTGGCGGACCCGGTTGCGGCGGTGGACGAAGAAGCCGATGACGAGGGCGCCGGCGATCGACAGCAGCGCGCTGTACTGCAACCACCAGGTGCCGTCGGTGAGGTCGTACACGCTGGCGCGCGGCCAGGCGAGGTTGACGACCATGACGATCTGGTAGACGACGGCCAGGGCGTTGACGAGAACTCCCCAGCGGCCCAGGGAGAACAGCGGCTTTCCGAACTCGTCGACGCCGCCGGGCAGCTCCCCGCGCAGCCGGCGCACCAGCAGGGGCAGCGTCACCCCGAGGTAGGCCAGGTAGATCATGGCGATGCACAGGCTGGCCAGCGCGGTGAACACCGCGCTTTGGTTCCAGTTCACCGCCAGGGCGATCGCCGCGCCGACGCCGACGAGGACGGCGGCACCGACGGGGGTTCCGGTGCGCGGGGAGACCCGGCCGAGGACCTGCGCGAACGGGAACGCACGTTCCCTGGCCATCGAGTAGACCATCCGGGAACCCGACGTCTGGACCGCGAGGGTGCAGACGACGACCGCCACCGCGACGCTGGCCAGCAGCAACCGGCCGCCGACGTCGCCGAGCCGGGCGGTGAGGACGTGGGCCAGGCCGCCGGCGGCCAGTTCCCCGTCGAGCAGGCTCGGCGCGGCGATGACGCCGCCGACGAGGATGAGGGCGCCGCCGATCCCGGAGACGATCAGCGCGCGCAGGATGGTGCGCGGGGTGGTGGCCCGCGGCGCCCGGGTCTCCTCCGACAGTTCACCCGCGGAGTCGAACCCGACCATGACGTAGGCGGCCATCAGGGAACTGGCCAGCCAGAGGAAGAGGTAGTTCCCCTCCCCCGCACCGGTCGTCGTGACGACCACGGCGGGACTGCGTTCGGCGTGGCTGAACAGCGCGACGACCAGGGCGACGACGCCGACGATCTCGACGACGACCCCGGCCGAGGTGATGATCGCCATCAGCCGGACGCCGATCACGTTGATCGCGGTCGTCAGGACGAGCAGCGCGACGCCCAGGACGACGGCGTTCTGGGCACCGGTCGCCGACGTGGGGGAACTGTCGGCCGCGGGTCCCCCGACGACCTGGAAACCCGACCAGATCGTGGGCAGCACGGCCTGCAGCGCGATCGCGGCGGTGGCGACGGTGAGGACCTGCCCGATGACCATGATCCACCCGGTGAACCAGCCGAAGTCGGTACCGGCCAGCCGGCTCGACCACTGGAACACCGAACCGGAGATGGGGAACCGCGCGGCGAGTTCGGCGAAGCACAGGGCGACGAGCAGCTGCCCGGCGAACACGACCGGCCAGGTCCAGAAGAACCCGGCTCCGCCGAACCCGAACCCCAGGCCGAAGAGCTGGAAGACGGTGGTGAGGATCGAGACGAACGAGAAACCCGCGGCGAAGGAGGCGAAGGGGCCGACGTCGCGGCGCAGCTGCTGGCCGTAGCCGAAGCGGCCGAGGTCGCTGCTGTCCGGCGCCGCGTCGGGGCGCGGACGTGGAGCGGGAACGGACATCGTCGGTCCCTCCGGTCGGTCTGTCGTCGAATACCTGTCGATTGACAGGTATGGAGACGAGTCTGGCCAACCGCGTGTTTCCTCCGTGTTTCCGGGCCGTGAAACCTCGGTTTCGCAGGGTGAGCTCGGGGTGGGGACCGTTGACGCATCGGGCCGGTAGGTTCGGCCCGATGCGTCAACGGTCCCCACCGCTCGGGTCAGCGACGGGGCGGTGCGACCTCCGCCAGCAGCGCCAGCAGCGAGCGGTCGGCCCCGCGGGGGGCGAGCAGGCACAACCCGACGGGCAGCTCGCCGACCCGGCCCCACGGCAGGCCCAGGGCCGGGACACCGGCCTGCGAGGCGAGCGTCGACAACTGCAGCGTCCTGCCGCGCGCGGCCTCGAACTCCGCGGCCGTCGCGTCGGTGCGCGGGGCAGGCGTGGCGGTGCTCGGCAGAGCGAGGAACCCCTGCCGCAGGACGGTCTGCAGCCGGCGCCGGGTGAGGTCGACGGTCTCCCGGGCCCGCGCGACCGTCCCCGGGTCGAGGTCGGCACCGGCGCGGAAGCGGGCCTCGACCGAAGGCGACAGGGCGCCGGGGTTCGCCTCGACGAACGCGCCGTCGGTGGCCCACGCCTCGGCGGCCTGCACGGTGCGGAAGGCGTCCGTCCACTCCGCCGCCTGCCCGGCGGTGAAGTCGTCCTCGAGGTCGCGCACGGGCAGGCCCGTCTGCACCGCGAGCGCCGTCAGGCCGGCCTCGACGGCGAGCCGCGTCGGCTCGTCGGCCAGGTCCAGGAGGGCCCGGCTGCGCAGCAACGCCTCCGGCCGCTGCACGAGCTCCTCGGGCAGCAGCAGCCCGGCGGCGTCGGCGAGCAGCGCGGCGTCGCGCGCGAGCAGCCCGACGGTGTCGAAGGACGGGGCCAGCGGCAGCACGCCGCTGGCGTCGACGACGCCGTGGGTGGGCCGCCAGGCGTAGAGGGCGCTGAAGGAGCCGGGCACCCGCAGCGATCCGGCGGTGTCGGTGCCCAGGCCGAGGTCGGCCAGGCCGGCGGCGACCGCGGCCGCCGAGCCGGAGGAGGAGCCGCCGGGGACCCGGCCGGGGGCGGCGGTGTTGCGCGGGGTGCCGTAGTGCTCGTTGACGCCCATCAGGGAGAACGCGAGCTCGTCGGTCTGCGCGATGCCGGCCACGACGGCGCCGGCGTCCAGCAGGGTCTGCAGGACGGGCGCGGAGGCGTTCTCGCGGGGGGCCTGTTCGAGCCAGCGGGGGACGCCCCCACCGACGGCCTGCCCGGCGACGGCGACGAGGTCCTTCACGGCGAGACGGACCCCGGCCAGCGGGCCCGTCCCGGCGCCCGTCAGCAGGGGCTCGGGGCCGCCGCCGGCACGCCAGACGGCGGCGTCGTCGACCTGCGCGAGCGGCGGGGTCAGCGGGGCACCGGAGACGTGCGCGGCGACGACCCGCCAGCCGTCGTCGCCGCGGCGCCACAGCTGGGTCTGCAGTCCGCGGCCGCGGTCGAGGCGTTCGGTCTCGGAGACGGTGAGCGCGTCCGTCGGTGAGGCCCAGCGCACGTGCACGCGGCGCAGCCACCGGGTGGGGGCGCCGCCGCGGCGGGCGCGGAACCGCGAGATCTCGTCGTGGCCGACGACGGCCACGCCTCCCTCGGCGCGCAGGGTGCGCGCGCCGGGCGCGAACAGCAGGTCCAGCGCGGCGAGGTCGTCGTCGCGCAGCGCCTTCTCGTAGGCCGCCGCCGCCGCGATCAGCCCCGCCTCGTCGAACTCGCTCACGTCGTCCCCTCCCGCCCCGCCACCCTGCGCGAACTCTTCCACCGCGGGCCGGGGCAGGATCGCGGGATGGACACCATCACCGCCGCCGACGTCACCGCCGCTGCCGACCGGATCGCCGGCCGGGTGCGCCGGACCCCTGTCCTGCAGGTCGCGCCCGGTCGGTGGCTGAAGCTGGAGGTGCTGCAGCACACCGGGACCTTCAAGGCGCGGGGCGCGTTCAACCGGCAGTTGCGGGCGCGCGAGCTCGGTCAGCTCGACCCTGCCCGCGGCGTCGTGGCGGCGTCGGGGGGCAACGCCGGTCTGGCGCACGCCCACGCCGCGGCCGAGCTGGGCGTGCCGGCGACGGTCTTCGTCCCGACGACCGCTCCGCTGGTGAAGGTCTCCAGGCTGCGCTCGCTGGGGGCGGACGTGCGGCTGGTCGGCGAGCAGTACGCGCAGGCCTACGAGGCCGCCGTGGAGTTCGCCGCCGAGCGGGGTGCGGTGTTCTGCCACGCCTACGACCAGCCGGAGATCGCCGCGGGTGCCGGCACCCTGGCGCTGGAACTGCTCGAGGACGTGCCCGAGGTGGACACCGTCGTGGTCGCGGTCGGCGGCGGCGGGTTGTTCGCCGGGGTCGCCGCCGCGCTCGAGGGCCGGGCGCGGGTCGTGGCCGTCGAACCCTTCGGCGCGCCGACGCTGCACCGCGCGCTGGCCGCCGGGGAACCCGCCGACGTCGAGGTGGGTGGCGTGGCCGCCGACTCCCTCGGCGCCCGCCGGATCGGGTCGATCGCCTGGGACCTGGCGCAGCGGACGTCGCCGGTGAGCCTGCTGGTGGACGACGACGCGATCACCGCCGCGCGTCAGCAGTTGTGGGCGAGGTTCCGGGTGGTCGCCGAGCACGGGGCCGCGGCGGCGTGGGCGGGGCTGGCCGCGTACTCCCCCGCCGAGGGCGAGCGGGTCGCGGTGGTGGTGTGCGGGGCGAACACGGATCCGGCCGACCTGGGGTGAAGGTCCGGGGCTCACCGGTCGGAGGGCGGCACCTGCGTGGCGTGTGAACGCCGGCGGTGGCTGACGCCTGTGGCGGTGGGTGCGGACGTTCAGCGCACCACGTCCACCTCGCACGTGATGCCGGGCGCGCGGGACAGTCGGGCATCGGCGGTGACCAGTGTGGTGTCGAGAGCCTCGGCCAACGCGATGTAAGCGGCGTCGTAGCTGGTGACGGTGTGCCGCAGCTCCCAGCAACGACGCAGCAGGAAGCGGTGGCCGGCACGGCGCAGGGGCAAGTCGACGAGATCGTGCAGCGCCAGGTCGGCGCGGCGGTCCGGGAGCCGACCGCCGGCGGCAGCACGGCGCAGGACGGAGGTCACCTCCAGGTCGATCACCTCAGGGGCGGTGAGGGCCTCCCCGCGCAGGCGTTCGCGGGCACGGTCCCCGTCGGGGCCGTCGTCGGCCAGAGCGGGAGCCAGGACGCTGGCGTCAACGACGATCACGGTCGTCGTGCACCGCCTTCACGGCGTCGCGGAAGGACAGGCTGCCTCCGGCCCGGCCGCCGGCCCGGTCGAGCACTTCGTCCAGGGAGGGGGTGCTGGCCTCCTCGATGAGCTTGGCCAGGAGGTACTCCTGCAGGGACTGGTGGGCCAGGGCGGCGCGTCGGCGAAGGACGGCGTGCGTCTCGTCGGGGACGTCCTTGATCTGAACGCTCGGCACGGCGCCATCCTGGCGCCGTGAACGCCGGTGTGCAACCACTCGCGGATCGGCGAGACCGTGACGCCGGTCCAGAGGGGTGGCCCGGGTCGTGCGGTGCTCAGCCGACGGGAGTCAGCAGCTCCGGGGTGTCGTTGCGGGGCGAGTTGACCGCGGTCGAGACCTCGTGGGTCTCCAGCCGGGGCTCGGGGAGGGCGTCGAGGACCTGGCGCACCAGGTCCAGGTCGGTGAGGGTGGGATCGAGCCAGTCGTCGCGCACGTCCGGGGGGACGATGACGGGAGTGCGGTCGTGGATGTGCCCGAGGGCGTCGCTGGCCTGGGTGGTGAGGATGGTGAACGTCCACAGCCAGCGGTCCGGGTCGTCCTCGTCCTTGGCCGGGTCCGGCCACAGCTCGTACAGGCCCGCGAAGGACAGCACGTCATCGTCGGTGGCGTGCAGGAAGTGGGGGACCTTGGTGCGGCCCTCGCGCTTCTCCCACTCGTAGTACCCGTCGGCGGGCACCAGCAGGCGGCGCTTGGACGCGGCTCGTTTGAACGCCGGCTTCTCGGTCACCGTCTCCACGCGGGCGTTGGCCATCCGGTTGCCGATCTTGACGTCCTTGGCCCAGACGGGCACCAGTCCCCAGCGCAGGGTGCGCAACTGGCGGGTGGCCGGTGCGTCGGGGTCCTCGCGGGGTGCGCGTTCCAGGACGACGCGGGCGTCCTGGGTGGGGGCGATGTTGTAGGAGGGCGGGAGCGGGTCGCCGACGATCTCGCCGACGTCAAAGAGGTCGACGAGGTCGCCGTCGGACCGGGAGCGCGCGTAGCGGCCACACATGCGCCGCAGTGTGCTCCGGCCCGCCGGTTCCCGCACGGGCGACGCCCGGCCGGAAACCCGATGACTTCCGCTCCGAGCCGGGGTCACGATGAGCGGCACCCCACGACCCGACGACAGGAGCCTGCTGTGTCCGCACCCGAGGTCCCCTCCCCTCGTCTGGACCTGCGCTCCGGTCCGCAGCGGGTGTTCGCGCACCTGCTCGTGAGCAACGCCGTCGTCAGCGTCGTCAACTACACCGTCTGGTTCGCGGTGACGTTCTGGGTGTTCCTGGAGACCCGGTCGGTGTTCGCGACCGGCATGATCGCCGGCATCTTCGTGGTGGCGACCGCGGCGACGGGCATCTGGTTCGGCAGCCTCGTCGACAACCACCACAAGCACTCGGTGATGCAGGCCTCGGCGCTGGTGTCGGTGGCCGTCTACGGCGTCTGCCTCGCGGTGTACCTGCTGACGCCCGACGAGGTGTTCTCCGACGTGGCGTCGTGGCAGTTGTGGGTCTTCGTCGTGCTCTGCATGGCCGGCGTGGTGGCGGGCAACCCGCGCAGCATCGCCCTGCCCACCCTGGTGACGCTGCTGGTCCCCGCGGACGTGCGCGACCGCGCCAACGGCCTGGTCGGGACGGTGGTCGGCTCGTCGATGCTCGTCACGTCCGTCATCAGCGGGGTCCTGGTCGCCTCCGGCGGCATGCTGCACGTCCTGCTGCTCGCGGTCGTCGTGCTGGTGGCCTCGGTGCTGCACCTGGCGCGCGTGCGGGTGCCGGAGACCCGCGTCGTCAGCACGTCGGTGGACTCCCCCGGACCGGGCGGCGTCGACCTGCGCGGCACCTGGCGCCTGGTGCGGGGGGTTCCGGGCCTCGTCCCGCTCATCGCCTTCACCTGCTTCAACAACCTCATCGGCGGCGGGTTCATGGCGCTCATGGACGCCTACGGACTGTCGCTGGTGTCGGTGCAGGTGTGGGGCCTGCTGTGGGGCGGGCTGAGCGCGTTGATGATCGTCGGTGGGCTCCTCGTCGCCCGCCTCGGGCTCGGCAGCAGGCCGGTGCGGCTCCTGCTGCTGGTCAACCTCGTGGCGTGGGCCGCGACGATGCTGTTCCCGCTGGCGCACTCGATCGTGACGCTCACCGTCGCCATGGCGGTGTTCATGGTGCTCATGCCGTTCGCCGAGGCCGCCGAGCAGACCGTGCTGCAACGGGTGGTGCCCTACGAACGGCAGGGTCGCGTGTTCGGGTTCGCGCAGAGCGTCGAGCAGTCCGCCGCCCCCGTCACCGCGTTCCTCGTCGGCCCGATCACGCAGTTCCTCGTCGTCCCGTTCATGACCGACGGGGCGGGGGCGGCGGCGATCGGGAGCTGGTTCGGAACGGGGCAGACCCGCGCCATCGCGCTGGTGTTCGTCGTCACGGGGTTGGTGGGGCTCCTCGCGACGCTGCTGGCGCTGGCCAGTCCGCAGTACCGGGCGCTGGCCGCCTCGTACGCACGGAGCGCGCAGAGTGCGGAGAGTGCGGAACCGGTCCCGGCTGACGAGGCGAGTTCGCGGCCCTCGTAGTGTCGCCGGGTGCCTGAGCTGACGACGGAGCGGTTGCTGCTGCGCGAGTTCACGACCGACGACTTCGAGGCGGTGCACGCCTACGCCGCTGATCCCGAGGTGTGCCGCCACGTCTCCTGGGGACCCAACACCGTGGAGCAGACCCGGGAGTTCCTCGAGGAGATGGTGGCGGCGAGCAGCCGCGACGCGCGGGACTCCTGGACCTGGGCCGTCACGGACGCCGGCGCGGTCCTGGGCGCGTGCTCGGTGACGGTGACCAGTCGCGAGCACCGGCGGGGCGAGATGGGGTACGTGCTGGCACGGTCCGCGTGGGGGCGGGGGTACGCCACCGAGGCGGCGGCAGCCGTGCTGGCGTTCGCGTGGACGGCGCTGGGGCTGGAGCGGGTGGAGGCGACCTGCCGGCCGGGCAACACGGCGTCGGCGGCCGTGCTGCGCAGGGTCGGCATGCAGCAGGAGGGACTGCTGCGCTCGCACCTGGTGATCCGGGGACGGCGCGAGGACAGCCTGCTGTTCGCGGCGGTTCGCTGACCGGTGCTCACCGGCTGAGGCGCTGGTGCAGCTCCTGGACGCGGGCGGCGATGTCGTCGCGGACCAGCCGCATCCGGTCGGCGCCCTCGATGCCGCGCCGCGAGGGCTCGTCGGTCTCCCACACCTCCACCGGGGTTCCCCCGACGGACTCGACCCGGGCCTCGGAGCCGAGGACGACGACGAGGTCGGCGTCGCGGACCATCTGCTCGGTCAGCTGGCGGGGGACCTGGTCGGAGATGTCGACGCCGAGCTCGCGCAGGCTCTCGACCGACTGCGCGTTCAGGGTCGTCCCGGCCTTCGTGCCGGCCGAGTCGACCGTGGTGCCGGTGCCGGCGTCGCGCACGACCTGGCGCATCAGTCCCGCCGCCATCTGCGACTTGCCGCCGTTCTTGACGCAGACGAACAGCACGTGGGGGGCGGTCATGACGTCGGAACTCCTCGGGGAGAGCGGGTGGGGCGGGTGGGGGCGCAGTCACCGGGGGTGTCCGCCGGCGCTGTGGTCCACCTCAGCCCGCCGGGCCGGCCGGCCCGGCGGTGGGGGCGGCCAGGACGGCCGACAAGGCGTTCATCGCCGCGGGGACCAGCGTGTAGTAGGCCCACACGCCCCGCTTCTCGCGGGTCAGCAATCCGGCGTCGACCAGCACCTTCAGGTGGTGGGAGACGGTGGGCTGGCTCAGCCCGAGCGGCTCGACGAGGTCGCACACGCACGCCTCGCCGCCTTCGTGGGCGGCCACCAGCGACAGCAGTCGCAGCCGGGCCGGGTCGGCGACCGCCTTCAAGGTGCGGGCGAGCACGACGGCGTCCTCGGCGCTCAACGGCATCCGGGTCAACGGCGCGCAGCAGGCGGTCGCGGCCGCAGGATCCCGCGCCGGGACCGCGTGGGTGCTCGTGACGGGGATCGTCGCAGTGCTCGGCAGCGCGGGAGTGGCCACCACTCGAGGATGCCCGACGGATCGACCGTTGTCGATATTGACGGACGTCGATTCCTCTGTCATCGTCTGGCATCGACGCCCATCGATACGAAGGATCCGCCCTGATGAGCGACCTCCACACCGAGGACACCGCCGAGAACCCCCGCCCAGCCGGATCCCGGGACACCGAGACCCCGGTGCTGGCCCGCCTGTCGGTGCTGGACCGCTTCCTGCCGGCCTGGATCATCGCCGCGATGGCCCTGGGCCTGCTGCTGGGGCGACTGGTGCCCGGCCTGGACGAGGCCCTGGGCGCGGTCGAGGTCAGCTCGGTCAGCCTCCCGATCGCCGTCGGCCTGCTGCTGATGATGTACCCGGTGCTGGCCAAGGTCCGGTACTCCGAGACCGGGCGCATCGCCGCCGACCGCAGGCTGATGGTCTCCTCGCTGGCCCTGAACTGGCTGGTCGGCCCGGCGTTGATGTTCGCCCTGGCCTGGGTCCTGCTGCCCGACCAGCCCGAGCACCGCACGGGGCTGGTCATCGTCGGCCTGGCCCGCTGCATCGCCATGGTGCTGATCTGGAACGACCTGTCCTGCGGGGACCGCGAAGCCGCCGCCGTGCTGGTGGCCGTCAACTCGGTCTTCCAGGTCCTGGCCTTCGCCGCGCTGGGCTGGTTCTACCTGCAGGTGCTGCCCGGCTGGCTGGGCCTGCCGACCACCAGTGCGCAGTTCTCGGTCGGCGCCATCGTCGTCTCGGTGCTGGTGTTCCTGGGCGTCCCGCTGGTGGCGGGTTTCCTCACCCGCACGCTGGGCGAGCGGGCCCGGGGCCGGGACTGGTACGAGGGGCGTTTCCTGCCGAGGGTCGGCCCGGTCGCGCTGTAAGGGCTGCTGTTCACCGTCGTCGTGCTCTTCGCCCTGCAGGGTGACGCGATCACCTCCCAGCCCGGCGACGTGGCCCGCATCGCGCTGCCGTTGCTGGCCTACTTCGTGATCATGTTCGCCGGTTCGTTCGTCCTCGGCCGCGCGATCGGCCTGAGCTACGCCAAGACCTCCACGCTGTCCTTCACCGCCACGGGCAACAACTTCGAACTGGCCATCGCGGTGGCCATCGGCACCTTCGGCGTCACCTCCGGGCAGGCCCTGGCCGGGGTGGTCGGCCCGCTGATCGAGGTGCCCGTCCTCGTCGCACTGGTCCACGTGGCGCTGTGGGCCGGGCGCCGGTTCTTCCCCGGTGACGTCACCGTCCCCACGCGCTGACTCGATCCGCTGTCTCCACCCGCTGACTCCACCCGCTGAGGAGGCACCTGCCGTGAGCACTTCCACCGGAACCACCACCCGGGCCACCAGCCAGGCCGTCACCGGATCGCCCGTCGTCGTGATCGGCGCCGGCCCGGTGGGCCTGGCCGCCGCGGCGCACCTGCTCGAGCGCGGCCTGGAACCAGTGGTGCTCGAGGCCGGCGACCGGGTCGGGGCCGCGGTGCGCGCCTGGGGCCACGTCCGGTTGTTCTCCCCGTGGCGCTACGACCTCGACGCCGCCGCGGTGCGCCTGCTGGAACCGACCGGCTGGGCCGCCCCGGAACCCACGGGGCTGCCCACCGGTGCCGAACTGGTCGAGGACTACCTGGCGCCGCTGGCCGCCACCGAGGCCCTCGCCGGCCGCATCCGCACCGGCGCCCGCGTCACCGCGGTCACCCGGGTGGGGATGGACAAGACCCACGCGCGCGGCCGGGAACTACGACCCTTCCTGGTGCGGGTCGAGCAGACCGACGGAACCGTGGTCGACCACCACGCCCGCGCGGTCCTGGACACCTCCGGTACGTGGGGGCAGCCCAACCCCCTCGGCTCCTCCGGGCTGCCGGCCCGGGGTGAGGCGCAGGCCGCGCCGTTCCTGGCCGGACCGCTGCCCGACGTGCTCGGCGCGGACCGGGCCCGGTTCGCGGGCCGCCGGGTGCTGGTCGTCGGGGCCGGGCACTCCGCGGCCAACACCCTGCTGAACCTGGTGACCTTGGCCGAGCAGGACCCCACGAGCGACGACGCGGACGGGCCGGCCACCCGGATCGTGTGGGCGGTGCGTGGGGCGTCGGTGGCCCGCGCCTACGGCGGTGGGGACCACGACGGGCTGCCCGCCCGTGGGGCGCTGGGGGCACGGCTGCGCGAGGCCGTGCGGACGGGACGCATCGAGCTGGTCACCGAGGTCACCATCGCCGCCCTGCGTCCCGACGCCGAACGGGGCGAGGTGACCGTGGTGGCCGAGACCCCGTGCGGGCAGCGGGAACTGACCGTGGACGTCATCGCCCCGGCAACCGGGTTCCGGCCCGACCTGGGGGTGCTGCGTGAACTGCGCCTGGACCTGGACCCCGGGGTGGAGGCTTCCGCGCGGCTGGCACCGCTGATCGACCCCGAGTTCCACTCCTGCGGCACCGTGCCCCCGCACGGCGCCGCCGTGCTGGCCCACCCCGAGACCGGGTTCTTCATCGCCGGGACCAAGAGCTACGGGCGGGCCCCGACGTTCCTGCTGGCCACCGGCTACGAGCAGGTCCGTTCCATCGCCGCCCACCTGGCCGGTGACGAGCAGGCCGCCGCGAACGTGGAGCTGGACCTGCCCGAGACCGGTGTCTGCTCCTCGGCGCCGTCCACCACCGCCGCCGACGGCACCCCGCAGATCGACGAGTCGGCGGGTGGTTCCTGCTGCGGAACCGGCAGCAGCGCTGAGGCCCGGCGCCTGACGCCGAGCGCTGCGCCGGACCTGGGTTTCGCCACCGGCTCGGCCCACGGACGATCCGGGGAAGCCGCCCGCGCCGCGACCGGAACGATCAGCGCGAGCGGCTGCTGCGGATGAGCGCCACCTCGACCTCCGCGGGAACGGCCGTGGGTGCGGGGTGGAGAGGGTGATCACGACGTCCGGGCCGCATCCTCAGCTCTCGCAGGCGATCCCGTCGCCGTCGCGGTCGAGCGCTGCGCGGTAGCCCGGCTCTCCGCGGTGGACCGGAGCGGCGCCGGCGGCGCGGGCCGCGTCGCAGTTCGCGTAGTGGACACCCGGAGCAGGGGTGGTGGGGACAGCGGCGATCGAGCCGTTCACCCGCGCTCCCGTCCCCGCCGACCACTCGACGAACCCGCGCTGGAAGTCCACCCGCCGCCCACCGGCGATCGCGTGCTCCTCGCTGGTCGGGTACCCCAGCGAGCCGCCCTCCCACCCCGTCGTCCCGTACGCGTCGAGGATCGGCCCGTTGCACAGCGCGTGCGCTCCGGTGGCGGGCGACCAGTACGCCACCCCGCCCTGGAACCTCTGGTACACCCCTCCCCCGGCGCTCGGCAGTTCCTGCGTCGCGGGGAACCCGAGGCAGCCGTCCTCGAAACCGAGGCGGCCGTACAACTCCAGGAACGAACCCGACACCGTGTGCGCGCCGGTCGACGGGGACCAGTAGGCGACCCCGCCCTGGAACCGCTGGTACATCCCACCGCGGGCGGGGTTCTCCTGGGTCAGCGGGTAGCCGAGGAAACCGTTCTCGTAGCCGGTCGAGGCGTACAACTGCAGGAACGCGCCCGAGACGGAGTGCGCGCCGCTGGACGGCGACCAGTACAGCGTTCCGCCCTGGTAGTTCTGGTGGACCCCGCCGGCCGCGATCGGGTTCTCCCCCGACGTCGGGTAGCGCAGGAAGCCGTTCTCCCAGCCGGTGGAGGCCCACAGGTCGCGGAAGGAACCGGACACGTCCCACGCACCCGAGGCGGGGCTCCAGTACACGGCGCCGTGCTCGAAGGTCGTGAACCTGCCGGAACTCGTCGGCAGTTCGCAGGACGTCGGTGCGCCGAGCTTGCCGCCGGCCCCGCCGAGCTGCGCGTAGCGGCCGGCGATGGCACCCTTCACGCAGTCGTCGGCCGCTGCGGTCCCGGCGGTCGCGACGGACGACCCTCCGCCCAGCACCAGCAAGCTCACCACTGCACCGACCGCGCGACGTCGCACGTAGCTCCACTCCCTCTCACCTGACGCTGTGCCGATCCACAGCTACGGTGCGGAGCCTAGAGGCACCCCGGAGCTCGTGAACGCCTTTTTCGAAACCCGGTTCCCCAGGAGGAGCACGTGCCCCGACTCGACGGTTCCCGCATCGACCACCTCAACCTGCCCGTCGCCGACCTCGCCGCCTCGGTCGCGTTCTACGAACCCGTCCTGGCCACGCTGGGCATCACGACCCTCGTCGCGGTGCCCGCGAGCCCGGGCCAGAAGGCCATGCACGCCTTCGGCATCCACCCCAAGCCCTTCTTCTGGCTCGTCGCGAGCGGCACCGACGGTCCGCGCTAGGACGCGGACACCCACGTCGCGTTCACGGCCGACGACCGCGCGACGGTCGACGCGTTCCACGCCGAAGCGGTCGCCCGGGGGGGCACGCAGCCTGCGGGGCCCCGGCGTCTGGGCCGAGTACCACCCGGACTACTACGGCGCCTTCGTCGAGGACCTCGACGGCGTGAACGTCGAGGCCGTCTGCCACGCACCGGCCTGAGCGGGCACGGATCCGGTGGACGCGGCCACGTCCATCGTTCCGCACCCCCGACGGTGACGAACACGTCGGCGGACAGGACCGCCGGCAGCACGGGGGTCAGGCCGAGCGGACCAGCGCGTCGGCGGCGTCCAGCGCGCTCTGCCCGGCGACCTGCTCACGCAGGCGGCGGGCGGCGGCGCGGTACCGGGGTTCGAACAGGACCCGGCCCACGGCGCGGTCGAGCCGGTCGGCGGACGGGGTGTCGGTGCGCAGGTCGATGCCGGCGCCGGACCACGCGACGCGTGCGCCGACCTCGGCCTTGTCCTCGCTGCGCCCGGCCACGACGAGCGGGACGCCGTGCGCGAGCGCCTGGGTCACGGTGCCGAACCCGCCGTTGGTCACCAGGGCGTCGACCTTCGGCAGCAGCCGGGTGTAGTCGAGGAAGCGGGCGGTCCGGACGTTGGGCGGAACCCGGCCCAGCGCGCCGACGACCGCCTCGCGCAGCGCCTCCTCGGAGCGTCCGCCGGCGGTGAGGACGACGAGGACGGGCCGCTCGGCGAGCGCCGCCACCGCCGGGACGATCAGCTTGCCGACGTCGCGGTTGGCGACGGTGCCCTGGGTGACGTGGACGACGGGCAGCTCCCCGTCGAGGTCGGCGGCCCACGGCGGGTCCGGCAGGCCGCGGACCGGCGTGGGCAGCGGGCCCACGAACCGCACGCTCACCGGCAGTCCCGGGCGCGGGTACTCCAGTCCCGGCGGGGACAGTTGCAGGACGACGTCGGTGCGCAGCGGCAGGTCGAACACCGAGCCGGCGGAGGGCACCCCGGTCAGCCGCTCGAACTCGGCGGCCAGGTAGGCCTCGGCGTCGGCGAACACGAAGCGGCTGGTGAGCGCGCGCAGCACGCGGTTGCGCAGCGGGCGCAGCCCGCCGTCGGGTCGCAGGCCCATCCCGTACGGCCCGGTGCCGCCACCGGCGACGGGCAGCGGGGTGATCCCGAGCAGCACGACGAGCGGACGGTCGGCGCGGGGCCGGGCCGTCAGCGGGTAGGCGCCCATGTACAGCATCTCGGTGATCAGCACCGAGGCCGGTTCGGCCGCCAGCGCCGCCTGGAGCGCCGCGTACTGCCCGGCCATGGGCCGCAGGAACATGTGCTCGACGTCGTAGCCGATGCCGCGCACGCCGACGGGCCGGCCGGCGGGCGAGCGGTCCTCGGCGTCGAGGTCCACGACGGCCTCGGACGGCAGGGCGAGGAACTCGGCGCCGGAGGACTCCACCTGCGTCGCGTACGTCGAGCCGGTCAGGACACGCACCCGGTGACCGCGGCGGACCAGGTCGGCGGCGACGGCGCACACGGGGCCGACGTGCCCGGCGGAGGGGCAACTCGCCATGAGGACGGAGGCCACGACCTCCAGCGTCGTGAGGTCGCGGCGGCAGCGTCAAGGTTGCGCGCCTGCCGACCTCGGAGGGGCTCCCGGGGGTCGGACCGTTGGCGGCGGGGGGCGGGGGGGGCGGGGCGCGGGGTGCACACGGCCCCCCCCCCGCCCCCCCCCCCCCCCCCCCCCCCCCCCCCCCCCCCCCCCCCCCCCCCCCCCCCCCCCCCCCCCCCCCCCCCCCCCCCCCCCCCCCCCCCCCCCGACGCCGGCCCTCACCCGTGGCGCGGTGCGGGAGTTCTCGTGCGGTGCTGCTCGGCGTAGTCGAGGACGTCCTCGAGCCGCACCCGGCGGTGCGTCCCGGGTTTCGTGAACGGCAGCGCCCCGGACTCCAGCAGCCGCACGAGGGTCGGCCGGCTGACCCCGAGCACGTCGGCGGCCTCCTGCGTCGTCAGCAGCGCCTCGTGCGGGGTGAGGGTCACGGCCTCACCGTGGGCGAGGGCCAGGACGGTCTCCCGCAGGGCGCGCGCGAGCTCGGGCGGAACCTCCGCGCTGCGGCGGCCGACCTTCACCGTCAGCGCAGCTCCTGGCTGCGCCGCAAGGAGTTCGGCGAGGAGTTCGAGACCTGCGAGGCCGGGTCGCACGGTGACTTCGGCACCGTGGCAGGCAACCGTCGATGACACCGGACCACGGTAACAGTCAGATCTCGAATCGAACAGAACGAAAGTTCGGGTTACCCTGTGCAGACCGACCCGCCCCCGGAAGTGAGGACTGGCCGTGCTGGCACTGCTGATCGTCCACGCTGTCGCCGCCGTCCTCGCCGTGCCCCTGGTCCGCCTGCTGGACCGTCGCGCGTTCGCCGTCCTGGCCCTGGCGCCCACGGCGACGACGGTGTGGGCCGCGTTCCACGGACCCGCCGTCCTGCGGGGTGAGGCCCCGGAGGTCGTCGTCCCGTGGGTTCCCTCCCTCGGCGCCGAACTCGCGTTCCGTCTCGATCCTCTCTCGTGGGTGCTGACCCTGCTCGTCGGTGGTGTCGGCGCGCTGGTGCTCCTCTACTGCGGCAGCTACTTCCACCGCCACGACCCGGGTTCGGCCCGGTTCGCCGCCGTCCTGGTGGCCTTCACCGGCGCCATGACCGGGCTGGTGCTGGCCGACGACCTCGTGCAGCTCTACGTGTTCTGGGAGCTCACGACGGTGTTCTCGTACCTGCTCATCGGGTACGACTCCGCCCGGCGCACCGCGCGGCGCGCGGCCCTGCAGGCCCTGGTCGTCACGACGTTCGGCGGGCTGGCGATGCTGGTGGGGCTGATCGTCCTGGGGCAGAGCGCCGGGACGTACCGGATGTCCGAACTCCTCGAGGAGTTCCCCACCGGCACCGGCGCGACCGTGGCCGTCGTCCTGATCCTGCTCGGCGCGGTCTCGAAGTCGGCCCTGGTGCCGTTCCACTTCTGGCTGCCGGCCGCGATGGCCGCCCCCACCCCGGTCAGCGCGTACCTGCACGCCGCGGCCATGGTCAAGGCCGGGATCTACCTGGTGGCGCGGTTCGCCCCTGCGGCCGCCGAACTGCCGGCCTGGCAGATCACGGTCGTCGGGCTGGGCCTGGCCACCATGGTCGTCGGCGGGTACCGCTCGCTGCGCCAGCACGACGTCAAACTGCTGCTGGCCTTCGGCACCGTCAGCCAGCTCGGGTTCCTCACGGTCCTGGTCGGGGCGGGCACGCCGGGCGCGATGACGGCCGGCATCGCGCTGCTCGTCGCGCACGCCACGTTCAAGGCCTCGTTGTTCCTCGTCGTCGGCGTCGTCGACCACCAGACCGGCACCCGCGACCTGCGCGAACTGTCCGGCCTGGGCCGGCGGATGCCGCTGCTGGCCGTCGTCGGCACGGTGTCGGCGGCCTCGATGGCCGGCGTGCCGGTCGCCATGGGTTTCGTGGCCAAGGAGGCCGCGTACTACGCGTTCCTCGACCGGCCCGTGGTGCTGGCCGTGCTGGTCCTGGGGTCGGTGCTCACCGCGGCCTACTCGGCCCGCTTCGTGTGGGGCACGTTCTGCCGCAAACCGGGGGTGCCGGACTCCACCGCTCCGTTGCCCCCGGCCGGCCTGGTCGCCCCGCCGCTGGTGCTGGCCGTGGTCACCCTGGTCACCGGGCCGCTGGCCCCGCTCGTCGACGTGCCGGCCGCGCTCGTCGCGGACGACCTGCCGGGCGGGGAGGCCGAGCACCTCGCGCTGTGGCACGGGTTCGGCAGCCCCGCGCTGTGGCTCACGCTGCTGACGTTCGCGCTGGCGGCCGTGCTGTTCGTGGCCCGCGACGCGGTCGAACGGGCCCAGGCGAAGGTCAAGGGGGTCCCGGCCGCCGACCGCGGGTACCGGCAGACCGTCCGCGCCGTCGACCGCGTCGCCGTCGAGGTCACCGGCGCCACCCAGCGTGGTTCGCTGCCGGTCTACCTGGCCTCGATCCTGCTGGTCGTCGTCCTCGTGCCCGGTGGTGCGCTGCTGTGGAACCGGCCCTGGCCCAGCGACGTCGTGCTCGCCGACAACTGGGGTCAGGTCGTCGTCGGCCTCGTCGTGGTCGTCGCGGCGGTCCTCACCGTCCGGGCCCGGCGCCGGCTGCGGGCCGTCGTGCTCGCCGGCGTCACCGGGTACGGCGTGACGCTGCTGTTCGTCCTGCACGCCGGCCCCGACCTGGCGCTGACGCAGGCGCTGGCCGAGACGATCACCCTCGTCGTGTTCGTCCTGGCGCTGCGCCGGCTGCCCCCGTTCTTCTCCTCCCGCCCCCTGGTGGGGACGCGGTGGCTGCGGATCGCGATCGGCGTGGCCGTCGGGACCACCACGTCGCTGTTCGCCCTGGTCGCCTCCGGCGCGCGGGTCGGGACGCCGGTCTCGATCGACCTGCCGTACTGGTCGTACGAGTACGGCGGCGGCAAGAACGTCGTGAACGTCACGCTCGTCGACGCCCGCGCCTGGGACACGATGGGTGAGATCTCCGTCCTGCTGGTCGCCGCGACCGGCGTCGCCAGCCTGGTCTTCCGCCGGCGGATGGGCTCGATCGACCGCGCCCTGGCCGCCCACCTCGAACCCGAGGAGGAGGCGCCGCGGCGGTCGGCGGTGACGAACTGGCTGCCCGCCGGCAGCACCGTCTCCCCCGAACGGCGCTCGGTCGTCTTCGAGGTCGTGACCCGGCTGACCTTCCACGCGATCGTCGTCCTGTCGCTGTACCTGGTCTTCTCCGGCCACAACGCCCCCGGCGGGGGTTTCGCCGGCGGCCTGGTCGCCGGGCTCGCGCTCGTCGTGCGGTACCTGGCGGGTGGGCGGTACGAGTTCAACACCGCGGTCCCGATCAACGCCGGCTGGCTGCTGGGCATGGGGTTGTTCCTGTCGGCCGGCACCGGCCTGGTCGGCATCCTGCTGGGCGGCAACGTCCTGCAGACCGCGATCATCGAGTTCGACGTGTTCGCCCTGGGCCACGTGAAGCTCGTGACGTCGCTGTTCTTCGACGTCGGTGTCTACCTGCTCGTCATCGGCCTCGTCGTCGACGTCATCCGCAGCCTGGGCGCCGAGATCGACCGCCAGATCGAGGAAGAGGTGACCGGCTCGTGAGCCCCAACCTGACGCTCGTCGTGATCTCCGGCGTGCTCGTCGCCTGCGGGGTCACGCTCCTGCTGGAACGCACGCTGACCCGCGTCCTGGTCGGGGTCGTCCTGCTCGGCAACGGGGTCAACGTCCTGTTCCTGATCGCCAGCGGCCGGCCGGGGGTGGCGCCGATCGTCGGCAGCGGCACCGCCGAGGAGATGAGCGACCCGTTGCCGCAGGCCATGGTCCTGACGGCCATCGTCATCACCCTGGGGATGGTGGCGTTCATCCTCGCCCTGGCCTACCGCAGCTGGCAGATCGACGGTCACGACGAGGTCCAGGACGACGTCGAGGACCGCCGCATCGTGCGCCGCGCCGAACTCGACGAGACCTCGGCCAGCTACGACGACGACACGCGCGAGACCAGCGAGGACGAGGGCCAGCAGCACGCGGAGGTGGCGTCCCGGTGATGGACTGGCCCCGCGTCCTGCTGCCCCTGCCCGTCGTCCTGCCGCTGTTCGCGGCGGGTCTGACCCTGGCCCTGGCCCGTCGGCCGCGCGCGCAGCGCACCATCAGCGTCACCGCGCTGAGCATCGTCGTGGCCGCGGCCGTCGCGATGCTCGTCCTGACCGACCGGGGTGAGGGCACCTACGTCGTCACCGTCGGCGGGTGGCCGGCCCAGCTGGGCATCCCGCTGGTCGCCGACCGGCTCTCGACGCTCATGCTCGTCGTCAGTTCCGTCGTGACCCTCGCCGTCCTGGTGTACTCCCTGGCCCAGGGCGTCGCCGACGGCGAGGAGGGAACTCCCGTCTCGATCTACCACCCGACGTACCTGGTGCTCTCGGCCGGCGTCTCCAACGCGTTCCTGTCCGGGGACCTGTTCAACCTGTACGTGGGGTTCGAGATCCTGCTGGCGGCCAGCTACATCCTGCTGACCCTGGGCGGGACGAAGGCGCGGGTGCGGGCCGGCACGACGTACGTCGTGGTCAGCCTGCTGTCCTCGATGGTGTTCCTCACCGCGATCGCGCTGATCTACATGGCGACCGGCACGGTGAACATGGCCGAGCTGTCGGTGCGCCTGCCCGAGGTCGACCCGGACGTCCAGCTCGTCCTGCACCTGCTGCTGCTGGTCGGTTTCGGCATCAAGGCCGCGGTGTTCCCGCTGTCGGCGTGGCTGCCGGACTCCTACCCGACGGCGCCGGCACCGGTGACCGCGGTGTTCGCCGGGCTGCTGACCAAGGTCGGCGTCTACGCGATCATCCGCACCGAGACGCTGCTGTTCCCCGGTGACGAGGCGTACGACCTGCTGCTGTGGGTCGCGCTGGCCACGATGCTCGTCGGGATCCTCGGTGCCGTGGCGCAGAGCGACGTGAAACGTCTGCTGTCCTTCACCCTGGTCAGCCACATCGGGTACATGGTCTTCGGCATCGCGCTCGGCACGGCCGGCGGGCTGTCCGGGGCGGTGTTCTACGTCGCCCACCACATCACCGTGCAGACGACGTTGTTCCTCGTGACGGGGCTGGTGGAACGGCACTCCGGCAGCACCTCGCTGGACGCGCTCGGCTCGCTGGCCAAGAAGGCGCCGCTGCTGGCGGTCCTGTTCTTCGTCCCGGCGATGAACCTCGCCGGCATCCCGCCGTTCTCGGGGTTCCTGGGCAAGCTGGGGCTGCTGCAGGCCGGGATCGACCAGGGGTCCTGGCTGGCGCACGTGCTGGTCGCCGGAGGCGTCGTGACGAGCCTGCTCACGCTGTACGCCGTCGCCAAGGTGTGGAACCGGGCGTTCTGGCAGGAACCGCAGGAACACACCGACCGCGACCGCGTCGCCGGGCTGGTCACCGCGACCCGCGTGGGTGAGCGGACCCCGCTGGGCCTGGTGCTGCCGACGGCCGCACTCGTCGCGGTCGGTGTCGGGATCACCTTCATCGCCGGCCCGTTGTTCGGCATCAGCGACCGCGCCGCGCAGGACCTGCTGGAACGCACGCCGTACACCTCGACCGTCCTGCACGACCGGGTTCCGGAGGTGGGTTCGTGAGCGACGAGCGGCGCGACGCCGCGACGGAGCGAGCAGGGGGTCTCGTGAACGCCAAGGTGCTCTCGCTGCGCGAACGCGTCAGCGTGCCGATGCTGGCGTGGCTCGCCGTCCTGTGGCTGCTGCTGTGGGGCGACGTGTCGTGGGCGAACGTGCTCTCGGGCCTCGCGCTCGGGCTGCTCGTGACGCTGGTCCTGCCGCTGCCCATGGTCTCCTTCGGGATCCGGATCCGGCCGTTGCGCATCCTGGCGCTGTTCGCCCGGTTCATCGCCGACCTGTTCGCGGCCAGCGCGCAGGTGGCCTGGCTCGCGGTCCGTCCCGGTCAGCAGCCGCGGAACTCGGTGATCGGTGTTCCGCTGCACAGCGGCTCGGACCTGTTCGTCTCGATGACCGCCGAGATGGTCTCGCTGGTGCCGGGGTCGGTCGTCGTCGAACTCGGCGCCCCCTCGGCGCGCGGCGGGCAGGGCTTCATCTTCATCCACGCGCTGGGGGTGCACACCCCCCAGGACCGCGAGGCCAGCCGCCGCAAGGTGCTGCTGATCGAGCGCCGCATCATGCGGACGTTCGCCACCCCCGACGCCTACGCCGAGTACCTCGACCGGTGCCGCTCCGACGGCTCGGACACCCTCTGCGAGAGGAGCCCGCGGTGAACCCCGTGGTCGTCGCCCTGTGCGTGGGCATGCTGACCGTCGCCGCGCTGTGCGCGCTGCTGCGCGTCGCCAAGGGCCCCACGATGCTCGACCGGGTCGTCGCGCTCGACGTCGTCGTCGCGACGGTCGTCATCGGCCTGTGCGTCGAGGCCGCCGCGAACCGGCACGCGACCACGTTGCCCGTCATCGTCGTCCTGGCCCTGGTCGGGTTCGTGGGAGCGGTCAGCGTGGCGCGGTACGCGTCGAAGGAGTCGGACGAGGAGAGGGGACGGCGCTGATGGGCTGGTCCACGATCGCCGAGGTGGCGGCCTCGGTCGCCCTGCTGCTGGGCTGCCTGCTGACGCTCCTCGCAGCGATCGGCCTGCTGCGGCTGTCCGACGTGCTGGCCCGCATGCACACGACCGCCAAACCGCAGGTCCTGGGCGTGATCCTCTCCCTCGTGGCGGTCGGGCTGGAGCTGCAGCGGGGCACCGACGTCGCCATGCTCGTCGCGATCGGCGCCTTCCAGCTGCTGACGGTCCCGGTGGCCGCGCACATGGTGGGACGGGCCGCCTACCGGACCGGCCAGGTGGACACCTCGCTGCTGGACCACGACGACCTCGCCGACGAGCTCGCCGAGGAGGAGCGCAGCGCCGGTTGAGGGGCACCGTCCACCGGTGGACCGGTACTGGCGCCCAGGATCACATCGACGTACCGTGATCGACGATCAGCAACCGTCGAACTGCGTCACGCACGGTCGAAGCCAGGCCGTCGAACGACAGGAAGTGATCCTTGACCGACGAGCGCGTGCCCACCCTGTCCGCGGTCGAACGCCGGCTGCTCGAACTCGTCGAGGCGGGGCGCTCCCTGACGACGGCCGGGGCCGAGGTGGCGCTGGACACCGACGCCGTCACCCGCGTCGTCAGGTCCCTGCGCGAGCGGTTCGAGGTCCGCAGCACGGCGGCCGTCGTGGTCGCGGCGCGCGAGGCCGGGCTCCTGACGCCCCGCGCCGCCCACGACCAGCGCGTCAGGTGAAGGGCAGCCGGTCCACCGCCAGGTGCTGCCAGAGCCCGTAGGCCGTCAGCGCCGGGAAGACGCCGTACTGCAGCGCGGGCTCGAGCCCCTTGCCGGCGTCGAACAGCCGCAGCCCCACCGTCAGCGGCCGCCGCCGGAACCACGTCGTCAGCGGCACCGGGACACCGTCGGTGGTCAGCGCGTCACCGGCGATGTGCACCACCACCGCCCCGGCGACCGCCACGGGCAGCCAGGGCAGCCGGACCCCGGCGTCGGTGAGCAGCCACGCGCCGGCGAAGGACAGGACGAGGTTGCCCAGGGCCGTCTTCTCGGCGTCGCCGGGGATGAGCTGGGCCACCGCGTGCAGGGCCAGGCCGATGGCCAGAGCCAGCACGACCAGCGCCGTCCACCGGTTCAGGGTGGCGGCAGCGGCCAGCGCCCCGAACGCCAGCGGCGCGACGAGCACGTCGTGCGTCCCGCCGCGGTGCCGGCGCGCGAGCACGCCGATGACGCCGGCCAGCCAGCGCGTCGGCGGGCCCCACGCCGAGCCGGCCGTGGACCGCTTCTGGTCCAGGTCGGGCAGGTAGGCGAAGCCGCCCCACGCGAGCACCCAGGCGAGTTGCTCGAGCGGGGCGTCCACGCCCAGGCGTGCGGCGACGCCGAGGGTCAGGGCCCCCGCCGCCAAGCCGCTGGCGGCGTGCGCCGGGCCCATCATGCTGCGTTCCTCCGGTTGCTCGAACGACCTTCGAACACCGGAGGCTACCGGTCAGGGGGTGGCGGGGTCGGCGTACCTCAGCACCGCGCCGATGCCGTCCTGCAGGTCCAGCCCGTCCTGCACGAGCTGGATCTCGGCGTCGGAGGCCGCCAGCGCCCGGACGATGGCCGCGTCGGCCCGCACCTGCACCGGGTCCTCCACGCCCAGCGTGCGCAGCTCCTCGACCGAGGTGCCGATCTCCAGCGCGTTCGGCCCGGTGAACAGCGTGTTCGTCGAGCTGGGGTCGTCCTTGAGCAGCAGCGTGCGCACCTGCCCGCGGCGCAGGGCCGCCACGACGTCGCGCAGCCCCTCGGCGGCGGCCCCGCCCCGGCCCCGTTCCTGGACGAACGCGTCGACGACGGCCTGCCGCCGGGCGGCGCGCACGGTGTCGAGGGCCTCGGTGACGGCGGCCGCGAACGCCTCTTCGTTCGTGCCGGCGGCGCGGTGCCCGCCGGCGACCTCGACGAGCAGGTCCAGCACGACCGGCGCGGCCTTGGACCTGAACGCGGCCGCGGCCTTGGTGTCCCCCGTCAGCAGGACGACCTCGGGACGCTCCCGGCGCACGATGTCGGCGAGCTCGTTCGCCACGGCCGCCGCGTTGTGGTCCCAGGAGTCCTGCACGGCGTGCTGGTAGCGCAGCGCGGCCCAGCCGCCGCCGGGGATCTTGTGCAGCAGGTCGTGCCCGCCCTCGACGGAGAGCTTCTTCTTCGTCTCCACCGCGTCGGAGCGGGCCACGGTGATGTCGGCGCCGGCGCGGTCGAGCTCGACCAGGACGTACCGGACGTCGTCGGCCAGTGAACGGACCAGCGGCATGAGGTGGGGGACCGGTCCGCTCTCGGCCTCCTCGCGCAGCGGCGGGCCGGGCAGCAGCAGGTGCAGTTCGAGGCCCCCGGCCGAGGCGACCATTGCCCGCCCGACCGGGCCGCCCACCCCGGTCGGATCGGTGGCCACGTCGTCCAGGGCCACGAGCGCCGGTTCCGGAGCGCCCCGGCCGGCCAGCGCCGTCCGGGCGTCCTGCCAGCGCAGTTCCATGTCGTGCGCCCCGGTCTCCCGGTTCCGCGTCGCGTCGACGTAGACGGACACGTGGGGCCCGGGGTCCAGTGCCACGTCCTTGAGCCAGTCCAGTTTCACGAAGCCTCCTTCGTCACGGCCTTGCACTCAGGTCCATACCCGTGACCCACAGTGTCAACCGGACCGAGATCACGCGACCTGGTTGTCCACGGGCCCTTCGTACACCCACCGGCCCCCGACGCGCCCGAACAGCGAGTCCTCGCGCTGGACGCCCCGCCGGCCGTCCTGACGGTAGTGGGCCTCGAACTCGACGGTGCCGGTGTCGTCGAACGGGCTGCCGGCGGTGCTGCCCAGGACGACGAGCCGGCGCCACTGCACGCCGGGGTCCAGGTCGAGGTCGGCGGGCCGGGTGCGCGGGTGCCAGCTGCGCAGCAGGTGCCCGGCGTCGCCGAGGGCGAACGCCGTGTAGCGCGAGCGCATGAGCGCCTCGGCGGTGGGTGCCGGCTCCCCGGCCAGGTACCGGCCGCAGCACCGTTCGAGGGGTTCTCCCCAGCCGCAGGGGCACGTGGTGGTCACCCGCTCATCCTCGCGGGGGCGGCGCCGTGGTGCCGCGCACGACGAGTCGCGGCGCCACCAGCTGCAGGTCCGCGGGGGCCGCCGGGTCCTCCAGCCGGGCCAGCAGCCGCACGCCCGCCAGCCGGCCGACCTCGTGGGCGGCGTTGTCGACGCTGGTCAGCGCGACGGCCCGCAGCGCGGCGATGGAGGTGTCGTCGTAGCCGACGACGGACAGCCGGGCCGGGACGTCGACGCCGAGGTCGGCCGCGGCGGCCAGCAGGCCCACGGCGGCGGCGTCGTTGCTGGCCAGCACGGCCGTGGGCGGTTCGGGGCGGGTCAGCAGGGCGCGGCCGGCGCGGTGGCCGGTGTCCTCGGTCATGGGCCCGACCTCGACCAGCGCGGTGGCGCCGCCGGCGCGCACGGCCCGCTCGAACGCCTCCCGCCGCAGCCGCCCGACCGGGCCGGTGCCGGCCACGTGCGCGAGGCGCCGGTGCCCCAGGGCCAGCAGGTGCTCCACGGCCAGCCCCACGCCACGCGCGTCGTCGCCGGCGACCACGTCGACGTCGAGCGCGTCGTCGGGACCCAGCCGGGTGCCGGCCAGCACCGTCGGGACGCTCCGGGCGACGTCGGCCACCACCGACAGGTCCGGCAGCGTGCCGATGACGACGAGGCCGTCGACGCGCAGGTCGGCGAAGGTGCGCGGCGCCTCGGGTTCGCTGCGGGACTCGGCCAGCACCGGCCGCAGCCCGGCCTCGTGCAGGACCGGGCGCAGTCCTTCGAGCACGTCGACGAACCAGGGGTTGCGCAGGTCGTCCAGGACCAGGCCGACGGCGCGGGTGCGGCCCTGGGCCAGGCTGCGGGCCGTGGGGTCGGGCCGGTAGCCGAGCTCGTCCATCGCGGCCAGGACGGCGGCCCGGCGCTCGGGGGAGACCTTGGGCGAGTCCTGCAGGACGAGGGAGACCAGCGACTTGGACACCCCGGCCCGCGCGGCGACGCTGCGGATGGTCGGTCGGGTCACCGCGCCTCCTTGACATCTCGGGTCCGGCATCTGATCGTAGTCGCCGTTGGACCGGTCCAAACACGTCTCGAGGAGCCTTCCGCATGTCCGACCTCCACCTCGGCCTCGCCGGCGTCGGCCGCATCGGCGTCATGCACGCCCGCACCATCGTCGCCACTCCCGGCATCGGGCGGCTGAGCATCGCCGACGTCGACGCCGCCCGCGCCGAGGCGGTCGCCGGCGACCTCGGCGCCGACCCCGTGGCCGACGTCGAGGCCCTGCTCGCCGCCGGCATCGACGGCCTCGTCGTGGCGACCGGCACCGCCCAGCACCCCGAGCTCATCCGCGCGGGCGTGCAGGCGGGCATCCCCGTCTTCTCCGAGAAGCCCGTCGCCCCCGACGTCGCGTTGTCGCTGCCCGTCCTGGACTTCATCGCCCGGCACGACGGCGTCGTGCGCATCGGTCACCAGCGCCGCTACGACGCCGGCTACCTGGAGGCCAAGCGCGCCCACTCCGCCGGCGAGCTCGGCTGGCTGCACGCCATCCGCGCGGTGACCTGCGACATGACCCCGCCCCCGGTCGCGTTCATCGCCACCTCCGGCGGCCTGTTCCGCGACTGCAGCGTGCACGACTTCGACGTCATCCGGTGGATCACCGGCCGCGAGATCGTCGAGGTGTACGCCCGCGGCAGCAACAACGGCGACCCCGAGATCGGGAAGGTCGGCGACGTCGACTCCGCGCTGGCCGTGTGCACCCTCGACGACGGGACGCTGGCCGTCGTGACGGCCTCGCGCTACAACGGCGCCGGCCACGACGTCCGCCTGGAGCTGCAGGGCTCCAAGGGTTCGCTCGAGGTCGGTCTGGACGCCCGGACGGCGCTGCGCTCGGCCGAACCCGGTGTGAGCTTCCCCGACGGCCCGCCGCACACCACGTTCGCCGAGCGGTTCGCCGACGCCTACCGCGCCGAGATCGCGGCCTTCGCCGACCTCGTGCGCGGGATCGACGGCGAGCTGTGCCGGCCCGAGGACGCCGTGGCCGCCTCACGGGTCGCCGACGCGGCCCAGGAGTCGCTGCTCACGGGAGCCCCGGTGCGGGTGGTGGGCTGACCTCGAGGCGCGTCGGGGGTGGGGGGGGGGGGGGGGGGGGGGGGGGGGGGGGGGGGGGGGGGGGGGGGGGGGGGCGGGGGGGCGGGGGGGGGCGTGGGGGGGGTGGTTGGTGTGCGGGGGGGGGGGGGGGCGCCGAGG
>NZ_JBJLSI010000039.1:0-43688 GCF_050871945.1 Kineococcus deserti
CAAAAGGGGGGGGGTGCAATTGTCTGGGTTTTGGGATAACGGTACGCCCCCCACCCCCCCCCCGCCGGCCGCCCCCCCCGGGGGGGGGGGGCCCGCGGTGCGACGTCTCCCGAGCGCCGGATGAGTAGGGTTCGTGGTCCGGCCCGCAAGGGCTCCCCGTGAACAGGAAGCTGACTGGTGATCCTCAAGACCTACCGCTGGTCGTTCGTCGTGACCGCGCTGGGGCTGGTTCTCGCAGCCTGGTACGGCTTGTCCGCCCACCTGGGCATCGGACAGGCGATCGCCCTCGTCCTCATCCTCTCGATCCTCGAGATCAGCCTCTCGTTCGACAACGCCGTGGTGAACGCGACCATCCTGGAACGGATGAGCGACTTCTGGCGGAAGATCTTCCTGTCCGTCGGCATCATCATCGCCGTCTTCGGCATGCGGCTGGTCTTCCCGATCATCCTCGTCAGCGTCACCGCCGGCCTGGGGCCGGTGGAGGTGATCCGCCTGGCCCTGCAGGGCGGGGACCCGGAGACGCCGGGCACCTACGGCTACGAGCTCCACGAGGCGCACCCCACCATCGCCTCCTTCGGTGGGATGTTCCTGATGATGCTGTTCCTGAACTTCATCTTCGGGGAGAAGGAACACCACTGGCTCGGGCCGGTCGAACGCCTGCTGGAGCGCGTGGGCAAGCTCGAGTACGTGCAGGTCATCGTCGCCGGCGGGGTGCTGCTGATCGTCGCCGAGACGTTCGCCACCGACCACGGCCGCACCGTGCTGGCCTCCGGGCTGGCCGGCATCGTGACCTACCTGCTCGTCAACGGCCTCGGTGAGCTGTTCAACGTCGAGGAGCACGTCGAGCACGGCGAGCACGGCGAGCACCCCGAGGGCGCGGCGGCCGAGGGCGCCGGAGCCACGGCCAGCGGCAACCGCGGACCCAGCGGTGCGGCGAAGGCCACCGGAAAGGCGGCGTTCTTCCTCTTCCTCTACCTGGAGGTCCTGGACGCGTCCTTCTCCTTCGACGGCGTCATCGGCGCCTTCGCCATCACCTCCGACCCGGTCATCATCGCCATCGGGCTCGGTGTGGGCGCCATGTACATCCGGTCCATGACGGTGCACCTGGTCGAGGAGGGCACGCTGGCCCAGTACCCGTACCTGGAGAACGGTGCGCTGTGGGCCATCGGCGCGCTCTCGGTGATCCTGCTGCTGAGCATCGAGGTGGAGATCCCCGAGGTCGTCACCGGCCTCATCGGCCTGGCCTTCATCGTGGCCTCGCTCATCAGCTCCATCCGCTACAACCGGGCCCACCCGGAAGAAGCGCACGTCGAGCGGGACGCGGTCCACAGCAGCTGAGCAGCGGGCACGGCGCGAGCGGAGGGGAGTGGCGACAGGCAGGAGGGTGATCGGTGAGCGGGACGAGCGGGCGACCGGCCGAGGAGGTCCACAACTTCCTCGGCCGGCCCGGACGCCGGCGCAGCACGCGCACGTTCGCCGACCACCTCAACCCGCCCCGCCCCTCCGCGGCGCCCCGCGCCACGCCACCTCCTGCCCCGCGCCCGGCCCCAGCCCTGACCCCCCGCCCGACACCCAGACCGACACCCCGGGCCGCCCCTCGCCCGGCCCCGGCCGGACCCGTGAGCCCCGCGACGGCGGCACCGGTTCCCGAGGCCGCGGTCGGGCAGGCCCGGGCCAGCGAGCGCCGCGTCGTCCTGGACGACGAGGCGCCCGTCGTGACCATCCCGGCGGCCGAGCGCAGCTCCGGCAGCCTGCGGTTCACCCTGCAGTGGGAGCAGCAGGTCACCTCCTCGGGGTTGCACCGTTCCTCCGACGTCCACCTGGGGTGCCTGTGGGAGACGCGCGAGCGTCACGCCGGTGCCCTGCAGTCGCTGGGTGACCTGCTCGCGGCCCCCGGTTTCGGCGCGCGTCAGGTGCTGCGCCTGGGCGCGCGCAGCGAGCAGGCGGGCGAGGAGGTCCTGGCCGACGCCGGTCACCTGCGCCTGATGCGCCGGATGGTCTTCTACGTCTACGCCGTGGGCGCGCAGCCGCCGGACTACCGGCGGCTGGCGCCGCGGCTGACGATCGGCCGCCGCGGCGGTGGCACCGTCCAGATGTGGACGGGGGAGCCGCCGGCCGGTGCCCGCACGTGCGCCATCGCCTCCATCCACGACGTCGGCGGCGACCTGGTCGTGCGCCGCGAGAACGAGTTCTTCCCCGGGCCCGTGCGCGAGGTCGCCCTCGCCTACGGTTTCGACGACCTCGACTGGAACGCCGAGGGCACCGTCCCCCGTCCCTCCTGACCAACCGCTGTCTGTGTGAAAGGAAACGCACGTGGCCGTCAGTCTGAACAAGGGTCAGAAGCTGTCGCTGTCGAAGGCCGGAGGCGGTGACCTCACCCGCGTCTACATGGGCCTGGGCTGGGACGCCGTCGCCAAGGGCCTGTTCCGCAAGAAGTCGGTCGACATCGACCTCGACGCGAGCGTCCTGCTGTTCGACGCCGCCGGCAAGCTCGTCGACGAGGTCTGGTTCCAGCAGCTGCGCAGCAAGGACGGGTCGGTCACGCACACCGGCGACAACCTCACCGGTGAGGGCGAGGGGGACGACGAGATCGTCTACGTCGACCTGCCCGCCGTGCCGGCCAACGTCACCTCGCTGGTCTTCACCGTCTCCAGCTTCACCGGGCAGAACTTCTCGCAGGTGCAGAACGCCGTGTGCCGGCTCGTCGACGCCGCGCAGCCCCAGCAGGTCGAGCTGGCCCGGTACGAGCTGTCCGACGCCGGCCCGCACACCGCGCAGATCATGGCCAAGCTGACCCGCGAGGGCTCGGGCTGGGCCATGACCGCGATCGGTGCCGCCGCCAACGGCCGCACCATCCGCGACCTGCTGCCCGCCGTCACGCCGCACCTGTAGAGCGGCAGGGACTTCGTGCGTCACTTCGCCACCCTCGACGAGGAGCAGACGCAGCGGTTGTTCCTGCACCCGCCGCAGCCCGTCGACGTCACCGCCGGCCGCGACGAGCTGGCGGTGGCGCTGGGGGCGACGCTGTACTGCCCGGCCACCCGCGAACGCCTCGCCGGGGACCTGCTCAAGCTGGCGCGGCGCGGTGTCCTGTCCGCCGTGGCGTGCCTGGAGGACTCCGTGCCGGACCACCGGGTGGCCGAGGCCGAGGAGATCCTCGTCCGTGAGCTGGCCGGGCTGGCCCGCACCCCGGGCTGGTGCCAGGCGCCGCCGCTCATGCTGTTCCTGCGCACCCGCACCCCCCGGCAGCTGCTCGACGTCGTCGAGCGTGCCGGCGTCGGGCTGGACTGCCTGCGGGGTTTCGTCCTGCCCAAGTTCGGCGGGGCCGGTCAGCCGTCCCCGCACGAGTGGCTGGAAGCGGTGCAGCAGGCCTCCGAGCGTGCCGGCCGGCGGCTGTGGGCCATGCCGGTGCTGGAGAGCCGGGACGTCGCCCACCTCGACACCCGGCACACCGCGCTGTTCGCGATCCGCGACGTGCTCGACGAGCACCGCGACGTCGTGCTGGCCGTGCGCACCGGGGCCACCGACCTGTCGGCCGCCTACGGGTTGCGCCGTCCGCGGGGCTCGACGGTGTGGGACGTGCGGGTCGTGGCCGACGTGCTCGGCGACGTCATCAACGTGCTGGGCCGCGCCGACGGCAGCGGGTACCCGATCACCGCCCCGGTGTGGGAGCACTTCACCTCCGGGGAGCGGGTGTTCCGCACCACCCTGTCGGTGAGCCCGTTCGCCGAGTCCGGGTCGGAGGAACTGCGCGAGCAGCTCATCGCCGAGGACCTCGACGGGCTGGTGCGCGAGCTCGTCCTGGACCGCGTCAACGGCCTGCAGGGCAAGACCGTCATCCACCCCTCGCACGTCGCCGTCGTGCACGCCATGTCCGTCGTCACGCACGAGGACTACTCCGACGCCACCGACGTGCTGGCCCAGACCGGTGGCGGGGCGATGGCCTCGGCCTACCGCAACAAGATGAACGAGGCCGGACCGCACCGGGCCTGGGCCGAGCGGGTCCTGCTGCGCGCCCGGGCGTTCGGGGTGGCCCGCGAGGACGTCTCCTACGCGCACCTGCTGCAGGCGCAGGACGACGCCTGGCGGGCGTTCCGGTCCTCGCAGGAGCAGGAGCAGCAGGAGGAAGCGCTCGCGTGACGATCGAGACGACCGGTACGACGCAGCGGTGGGTGGGCGACCGGCTCGGGGTCCGGCTCGGCGGGCCGCCCGGGGTCGACGGGCTGACGGTGCACGACCTGCTGGGCCTGGCGCTGCGGCGCAACCCCAAGCGCGCGCACCTGCTGGTCAGCCGCGTCCTGGGCAAGCACGTCCCGACCGACCCCCGGCTGGTGCGCGCGGCCGGGTTGCGGCTGGGCGCCCAGGTCGCCGGCGTCCTCGGGGTGCCCGACGCCCCCGGTGCCGATCCCGCCCTCTGGCGCGCCGCCCTGGAGGGGGACGAGGCGGCCACGACCGCCGTCCTGGCCGGGGCCGTGCGCGGTCCGGCCCGCCCGGACGCGCTGGTCGTCGGCTACGCCGAGACCGCCACCGGCCTGGGGCACACCGTCGCCGACGCCCTGGGCTGCGCCGGGCTGCACTCCACCCGTCGCGACGTCCCCGCCGCGCTCGACTACGCGGGGTTCGAGGAGGAGCACTCCCACGCCACCGGTCACCGGCTGCTGCCGGCCGAACCGGCCGTCCTGGCGGCCCTGGCCGACCCCGCGGCGCCCGTCGTGCTCGTCGACGACGAACTGTCCACCGGCCGGACCGTGGCGAACACCGTCCGGGCCCTGCACGCGCTGACCCCGCGCCGGCACTACGTCGTGGCCGGATTGGTGGACATGCGCTCGGCGGCCGACCGGGCCCGGCTGGCCGAGCTGGCCGACGAGCTCGGCACCCGCGTCGACGTGGTCGCCCTGGCCGCCGGGTCGGTCGACCTGCCCGACGACGTGCTGACCCGCGGTGGCGAACTGGTGGCCTGCGTGCAACCGGTCGTGCCCGCGCCCCGCCCCGTGCCCGCGGCCGTCCCCGTGCGGGTGGACTGGCCGGCCGGGGTGCCCACGACGGGGCGCTTCGGCACGGCCGGGGTGCACGCGGAACGGCTGGCCCCGGCCGACCTGGTCAGGCACCTGCTGCCCGAGCTGGAGGCGGGGTCGCAGGTCCTGGTGCTGGGCTCGGAGGAACTCATGCACGCCCCGCTGGCCGTGGCGACCCAGCTGGCCGAACGGTTCCGCGGGACGGTCCGGTTCTCCTCCACGACCCGTTCCCCGGTCCTGGCCGTCGACGACCCGGGCTACGCGGTGCGCAGTTCGGTGGCGTTCGTCTCGCACGACCCGGCCCAGGACGGGCCGGGGATCCGGTACGCGCACAACGTGGCCCGTTCCCAGCCGTGGGACGCCGTCGTGCTGGTGGTGGACTCGGCCTCGGACCCGGCGCGCCTGCACGACCCCGAGGGCGTGCTGGCCGCGCTGGCCCCGCACGCCACGCGGCTGCTGCTGCTCACCCTGCCCGCCGACGTCTGGAGCCACCCGTGAACCCGCCCGCACCGCTGTCCGGCCCGCGGTTCGGCAGCTACCTGCCCGACGAGGTGAGCTGGCTGCTCACCGACCTGTCCGGGGCGCAGCTCGAGGCGCCGGCCGAGGAGCGGGAGGAGGCCATCCAGAACGGCGGGGCGCACTACGCCGAATCGCTGCCGGTGGAGTACCAGCCCAGCGCGCAGTACCAGCAGCTGTTCCTCGACGCCCTGGCCCGCACCGCACGGCGGGTGGCGCTCGGGGTGGGGGTGGTGGCCGAGCTGCTGCGGGCCGAACGGGGGGAGGACCTCCTGCTGGCGTCCCTGGCCCGGGCGGGAACACCCGTCGGGATCCTGCTGCGGCGCTGGGCGATCCGCCAGGGACTGCACTGGCCGCACGTCGCGGTCTCGATCGTGCGCGGCCGCGGGATCGACGAGGTCGCGCTGCGCTGGATCGCCGAGCACCACGACCCGGCGGGAGTCGTGTTCGTCGACGGCTGGACGGGCAAGGGCGCCATCGTGCGGGAGTTGTCGGCCGCCCTGTCCCGCTTCCCCGGTTTCTCCGACGACCTCGCGGTGCTGGCCGACCCGGGCCGGTGCGTGCGCACCTTCGGCACGCGCGAGGACTACCTCATCCCCTCGGCCTGCCTGAACTCCACGGTGTCCGGGCTGGTGAGCCGGACGGTGCTCAACGACCGGCTGCTGGAACCCGGGCAGTTCCACGGGGCGAAGTTCTACGCCGACCTCGCGCCGGCCGACCTGTCGGGCCGGTTCCTGCAGGAGGTGACGTCCTGGTTCGACGACGTCGCCGCGGAGGTCCCGGCGGCGGTCGAGGCGGTGCTCTCGGGGGACCGGGAGGCGTCGTTCACCGGCTGGGCCGAGGTCGAGCGGGTCAGCGAGCACTACGGCATCGGCGACGTGAACCTCGTCAAACCCGGGGTGGGGGAGACGACGCGGGTGCTGCTGCGGCGCGTCCCCTGGCGCGTCCTGGTCCGCCCCGAGAGCGAACTGGCGCACCCCGGCGACCTGGCGCACGTGCGGCTGCTGGCCGACCAGCGCGGCGTGGTCGTCGAGGAGGTCCCCGGGCTGTCGTACTCGGCGATCGGGCTGATCCACCCGCGGTTCACCCGCGGGGCCACGGGCGCCGACGGGCGAGCGGCTGTGACGGTGTGAGAGGGGTGCTCGCCGCCAGCGACCTGGACCAGACGCTGGTGTTCTCCGCCCGCTCCGCGCAGGCCGACGTGACCGGCCTGGTGGAGGTCGAGGAGTACCGGGGGCAGAACATCTCCTGGGTCACCCCGCTGGCCTGGAAGCTGCTCGGGGAACTGGTGGCGTCCGGCCGGTTCGTGCCGGTCACGACGCGCACCCCCGAGCAGTACGCGCGGATCCGCTGGCCCTCCGCCGCGCCGCGCTACGCGATCTGCGCCAACGGGGGAGTCCTGCTGCACGAGGGCGCCGCCGACGCCGCGTGGACGGCCACGGTCCGCGAGCGGCTGGCCGGCTGCGCGCCGCTGGCCGACGTGCACGCCGAACTCCGGCGGCTGGCGGCCGCGCTGGTGGCGGCCGTCCCCGGGTCCGAGGACCCGGCGGTGCGGGTGGTCCCGGACCTGTTCGCCTACGTCGTCCTGCGCGAGGGCCAGCGCCCCGAACTCGAGGGTTCCCGCCTGGGCGACCTGACGGTCCTGCTCGACGGGTGGGGCTACACGGTGTCCCTGCAGGGCCGCAAGCTGTACGCCGTGCCCCGGCCGCTGACCAAGTCCGCGGCCGTGGCCGAGGTCGTCTCCCGGTGCGGCGCGGACGGTTTCGTGTCCGCGGGGGACAGCCTGCTCGACGTGGACCTGCTGGTCGCGGCCCACCAGGCCCGCCGCCCGCGGCACGGCGAGCTGCTGCGTGCCGGCTGGGAGCACGCCGGGGTGGAACTCACCGGGGGCGTCGGCGCCGCCGCGGGCGAGGAGATCGCCCAGTGGCTGCTCACCCGGGTGCAGGACTGACCTCGCGGCGGCGGTGGGCCCGCAGCACCGCCGCCACCGCGAGCACCGCGGCGGACCCCACGGTCCAGCGCACCGGGTCCGGCCCCGGCGGCAGGACGACCACCTCCACCGCGGCGCCGACGGGCACCACCAGTGCGGCCAGCAGCCCGCGGACACCGGGAAGCAGCCCGCGGACACCGGGACGGCGGATCTGCGAGCCGGCGAACCCCAGCGCCGGGCACAGCAGCAGACCGGCCGCGAACCAGAACACCGCCCCGTCCCCGGCCGAGGACACCGGGACGTCGCGCACCAGGGCGTCGACGACGTAGAACGCCGACAGCCCCACCGTGGCCGCCAGCCCGCCCGCCACCACCGCCAGGCGCGGGGTGCGCACCACGGCCCCGGCGGCCACGGCCAGTCCGGCCCAGGCGAACCCGGCGTTCAGCACCACGCCGGCGAAGCGCAGGGGCGCCGCGGCCGCCCCGTCGAGGAACGCGTTGAGCGTGCCGAAGACCACCGCCAGGGCGAGGGCGGACAGCAGACGTCGGGACGGGACCACCCGTCGACGCTACGGAGGCGCCAGGGTCACCGGTTCCCCGTCCGCACGACCAGCCGGCTTCCCACGCCGGTCCTGCACACCTGCGGGGGGACGATGGTGCTCGTGGACGGGGCGGGGCAACCGGGAGGAACGGTGCGGGCGGTCGAGCGCGGGTCCTGCCGGCGCCGCGGCCTGCTCGCCGTGCTGCTGCTCGACGCCACCTGCGTCGCCGCGCTGGGTTGCGCGGCGGGGCTGACCCGCTGCCGTCCCGCGGGACCGGGGTACCGGGCCGTCGCCGTCACGGCGGCGGCGAGCCTGCTGCCCGGGGCCGTCGCGGTGGGCCGGGAGTGGCGTGCGCACCGCCCCGGCGCCGGCGGACGGCACCGTGCGACCGGCACCGTCCTGCTGTTCGGCGCCGGGGTGGTCGTCAACACCGTCGGGACGCTGCGCACCGCGGCCCGGTTCGGCCTCCCGGGCCGCGGGCGGGGGCGGGCGCCCGCCGTCAACGCGGCGCTGGCGGTGGGCGGCGCCGCGATCGGCGTGCCCTACCTGGCCCTGGTGCGCGCGTTGCACCGGTGAGCGTCGGACCGCCGTGCTCAGCCGGGCAGGGCGGCCAGCGCCGCCGGCGCCTCGTCGAGGACTGACAGGTGACCGGCGCCGGGAACGGTGCGGAGCACCGCACCGGGGACGGCCGCCGCCAGCCGGCGGGCGTGCCCGACGGGCAGGACGCGGTCGGCCTCGCCGTGCAGCACCGTCACCGGCACCCGGACGCTCCCCAGGTCGAACCCCCACGGGTTCACCGTGGCCAGGTCGTCGTCGACGAGACCGCCCGGGCCGTCGGCGCTCGCCTCGGTGACGACGCCCCCGAACCACCCCCACGGCCCCTGGAGCACCGCCCAGTCCTCGCCGGTGAAGTCGACGCCGCCGCTGCCACCGGCCGCCTCGAAGTCCTCCTTGGCCACCCGGCCCCGGGTGGCGGCGCCCAACGACTCGATCGAGTGCGGCCCCATCCCGGCGAACCACTCCGGGCCGTCGCAGGGGGCGGCACCGGAGATCGACAGGCAGGCCGAGATCCGGTCCGGCAGCAGCGCCGCGCAGGCCAGGGCGTGCGGCCCGCCGCCGGAGTGCCCCACGGTGACGCAGCGCTCGATGCCCAGGTGGTCCAGGACGGCCCGCACGTCGGCCGCCACGCTCGCCACGTCGCGGCCCGGCCGCCGCGGCGTCCGGCCGTAGCCGGGGCGGTCGACGCCGATCCACCGCGTGCCCGGGTGCAGCAGCGGGGCCGGGGGTTCGCCGGTGTTCGGGGTGCCGCCGTGCCAGAGGACCACGGGTCCGGCGCCACCCGTGTCGTGCACGCCGAGCGCCGAACCGCCGGGGGCCGCGACCTCGAGACGCCTCACGGGAAGAAGGGTTCCAGCACCGCCCGCCCGGCGTCCAGGTCGATGCCCTTGGCCGCGACCCACGCGTCGGAGTAGTAGGTGTCCAGGTAGCGGTTGCCGTCGTCGCAGACGAGCGTCACGACCGAACCGGGCCGGTCGGCCCGCCGCATCCGGTCGACCAGCCGCAGCGCCGCGGACAGGTTCGTGCCCGTCGAGGCCCCGGCGCGGATGCCGGTGCGCTCGAACAGCATCCGCATCGCCGCGATCGACTCGGCGTCGGGGACCGAGAGCACCTCGTCGATGACCGACGGCACGAACGAGGGTTCCACCCGGGGCCGGCCGATGCCCTCGATGCGCGACCCCGCGGCCGTCACGTCGCGCGAGCCGGTGCGCCAGGCCTGCGCGAACGCCGAACCCTCCGGGTCGGCGACCGCCAGCTTCGTGGCGTGCTGCTGGTAGCGGCAGTACCGGCCGATGGTGGCGCTCGTCCCGCCCGTCCCGGCGCCCACGACGATCCACTCCGGCTCCGGGTGCGGTTCGAGGGCCATCTGCTCGAAGATCGAGCAGGCGATGTTGTTGTTGCCGCGCCAGTCGGTGACGGTCGAGGCGGTGGCGAACTGGTCGAAGTAGAACCAGCCGTCGCGCGCGCCGAGCTCTTCGGCGGCCGCGTACACCGCGCCGGGGTCCTCGACCAGGTGCAGCCGCCCGCCCTCCCGGCGGATCAGGTCGAGCTTGGCGGCCGACGTCTGGGCCGGGACCACGGCGACGAACTCCAGGCCCAGCAGCCGCGCGAAGTAGGCCTCCGAGACCGCCGTCGACCCGCTGGAGGCCTCGACCAGCGTCGTGTGCGGGCCGATGTCGCCGTTGGCCAGCCCGAACAGGAACAGCGAGCGGGCCAGCCGGTGCTTGAGCGAGCCGGTGGGGTGCACGGACTCGTCCTTGAGGTAGAGCCGCACACCCCACGAGGCGGGCAGGTCGAACACGCGCAGGTGGGTGTCGGCGCTGCGGTTGGCGTCGGCCTCCACGATCCGCACCGCGCGGTGGACCCAGTCACGATGGTCGGCCATCGGACGACGGTATCCGACGGGCGGAGCGCCCCACGCGAACGCACCTCACTTGATGGCGCCGCGCGTCACCCCGCTCATGACCCACCGCTGCGCCAGCACGTAGACGACGATCGTGGGGGCCATCGCCATGAGGTAGGAGGCGAAGGCGACGTTGTAGTCGGTGCTGAAGGCCAGCTGGAAGATCTTCTGCAGCACCGGGATGGTCTGCAGGGTCGGGTCCGCGGTGATCAGGGACGGCATCATGTAGTCGTTCCAGCTCGCCAGGAAGGCGAAGATGCCGACCGTGGCGTTCATCGGGGCCAGCAGCGGGAAGACGATCCGCCAGAACACCTGCCAGGTGCTCGCGCCGTCCATGCGGGCGCTCTCCTCCAGCTCGCCGGGGATCGAGCGCAGGAACGCCGAGTAGAGCAGGACGCTGAACGACATCTGGAACAGGATGTGCAGCAACGCCACCCCGCCGGGGTTGTCCAGCCCCAGGACGGCGGTGAGCTTGACCTGCGGCAGGGCGATGACGGGGAACGGGATGAACATGGCCGCGAGCAGGTAGACGTAGGAGTAGCGGAACAGCCGGTGCTCCCAGTTGCGCACGATGGCGTAGGAGGCCCAGCTGGCCAGCAGCAGGCAGCCGGCCACGCTGAACGCGCTGATCGCCAGCGACACGGCGAAGCCCCGGCCGAAGCTGGTCAGCGTCCACGCGTCGGCGAAGCTGCCGAAGTTCAGCGGCCAGGGGAAGGAGAACCCCGATCCGGCGACGGCCTCCTCGGGTGTCTTGAAGGCCATCGAGACGGCGAAGTACAGCGGGACCAGGACGGTGAGGGAGCACAGCGCCAGCAGGGCGGTCAGGCCCCAGCCGCGGTGGACCTTGCGCCCGACGACGGTGAGGTCGTGGTGGGAGCGGGCCTCGCGGGCGACGCTGGAGACGGTGGCGGGGTCGACGGCGGCCATCAGAGCGACACTCCTCGGCGACGGATCAGCTGCAGTTGCAGGACGGAGATGACGACGGTCAGGACGAAGAAGACGACGGCGTTGGCCATCTGGTAGGCGTAGTCGCCGCCGGTGAACCCCGAGAAGATCGTCATGGCGACGCTGCGGGTGGCGGTTCCCGGCCCACCGTCGGTGAGCCCGACGATGATGTCGTAGGCGTTGAGGAAGTTCTTGAACCCCAGCACGGTGTTGATGACCAGGTAGCCGGCCATCAGGGGCAGGGTGACGGAGAAGAACTGCCGAGACGCCCCCGCGCCGTCGAGGGCCGCGGCCTCGTAGACCTCGTCGGGGATGGCCAGCAGCCCCGCCAGGTAGATGATCATCGCGCTCGGGACGGCCTGCCACGCCGTGACGATCACGACGGCGATCCAGGCCAGGTCCGGGTTGGCCAGCAGGCTCTCCTGCAGGACCGGGACGCCGGCGGCGATCTGCGGCAGCGAGGTGGAGAAGAGGTAGTTGAACACGAAGGCGATGACGATGCCGGAGATGACCATCGGCACGAAGAACACGCCGCGCAACAGCGTCTTGGCGTGGATCCTCGCGTTGAGCCCCAGGGCCAGCAGCAGCGCCACGACGTTCGTGACGACGACCGTCACGACCGAGAACCCGAGCGTGAAACCGTAGGCGGAGAGGATGTTCGGATCGGTGAACAGCACGGCGTAGTTCGACAGGCCCACGAAGTCCCAGTCGCCGAAACCGACGTAGTCCGTGAGGCTGATCACCGCGCCGACCAGCGCCGGCACGGTGATGAACAGGGTGAACAGGAGCAGCGTCGGCAGCAGGAAGAGGTAGAACGTCGGATCGGTCCGCCGGCGGGACGGCCGGCCGTGGTGGACGCTGAGGGTGTCGCCGGTCCTGCTGCCGGTCCTGTTGCGGGTCCCGCGCGGTCTGGCGGGCTGGGTGGTGGCCATGAGAACTCCGTCGTCGCTCGAGCCGGTCGTCCGGTCAGTGGGTGCTCGCGGGGCACGTCACACCGCGCCGCGCGCGGCCAGTCGCCCCCAGTCCTCGTCGAGCCGTCGCAGGAGGGTGTCGGAGTCCCCGCTCAGCACGGCGTCCTGGATGTAGTTGCCAATCGGGATCGTCGGCGGGACGTAGGTGTTGGCGCCCTGGTAGATCCGGCCGGCGTCCAGGCTCGGTTGCAGACCGGCGACCCGCGGGTCCTGCAGGGCGGGGGCGTCCAGCAGGGGGGACGTGGCCAGGTTGTCGCCGTTGTAGCGGTCGATGACCTCGGGCGACATCAGCCAGCTGATGAAGGTCCGGGCCGCCTCCGGCTGGGCCGAGGAGCGCGGGATCCACAACGACAGGTCCAGGTTGACCCGGGCGCGGGCCTCGTCGGGGTTCTCCGTGGCCGGCAGCGGGAAGGTCGCGACCTGCAGCTGCGGGTCCACCTTCGCGATCTCCCCGAGCGCCCAGGGACCCTGCAGGTACATCGCCGCCTCGCCGCGGCCGAAGGCCAGGTTGCCGTCGGCGTAGGTGCGGCTGGCGGCGTCGTCGTTGGCGAAGGAGGCGAGCTGCACCATCTTCTCGCCGGCCTCGCCCATGTCCTCGGTGAAGGAGACGTCCTGACCCTCTTTGAGGGCGGCGAAGAACGCGGCGACGTCCAGCGCGCTGCCGGTGGTGTAGTCGAACAGGCCCTGGGCCAGCGTCCACACCTCCCGCGCCGTCAGTTCCACCGGGACGACGCCCGCGGCCTGGAACGTCTCGCACGCCGTGAGCAGTTGCGACCACGTCGTCGGGACGGCCAGGCCGGCCTGCTCGAACAGGGCGACGTTGTAGATCACCCCGGCCGACGTCACCGAGTACGGCAGCACGCTCGTCTCGTCCTCGTAGGTGGCGAACTGGTCCACCAGGGCCTGGTACTTGGGGTCGACCCGGGCGGCCTCGGGCATGTCGCCCAGGTCGCTCAGCACCCCGGTCTTGACGTAGTTCGACGTCTCCAGGTTGTAGTTGTAGGCCGCGACGTCCGGCGGGTCGCCCCGCACGAACTGGGCGACCAGCGAGGTCTGCGAGGAGTCGTGCTCGACGAACACCTCGTCCTGGGACGCGTTGAACTCCTCGACGAGGCCGGCGAAGTACTCGATGACCTCGGGTTTGTTCTGGAAGAACCGGATGCTCGTGCGGCCCTCGGCGCTGGTCGGTCCGCCGCAGGCCGCCAGTGCGGTGGTCGCACCGGCGGCGGCGAGGAACGTCCGGCGGCTCGTCGGCCTGGCGTGGTGGGTGGTCGTGCTCGTGCGGGTCACGTCGGGTTCCCCTCGTCCGGTCCGCGCGGGCACCGTCGCCCGCGCGGTCGTGCGCCTCCTCAACGGGAGGGTGGTGCCTGCTCGGCCTCGAGCCACACCGTGGTGTCCGCCGGAACCAGGTTCCCGCGCACCTGCCCGCTGCACAACACGACCCGCCCCGCGGGCAGCTCGACGGGGTCGGGTCCGAAGTTCGTCAGGCACGTCCACCCGCCGGGACGGGTGAACTGCACGACCCCTTCCGGGGCCGGGACCCAGGTGAGCTCCTCGCTCACCGGCAGGCGCCGGCGCTGGGCCAGCGCCTCGCGGTAGAACTCCAGCGTCGACCCGGGAACCCCGTCCTGCCGGTCGGCGGCGACGTCGGCGAACCACGACGGCTGCGGCAGGTGCGATCCGCCGGGACCGAACCCGAAGGAGGGGCCGGCCGCGGTCCAGGGGAGGGGGACGCGGCAGCCGTCGCGGCCCTTCTGCGCCCCCTGCGAACGCAGCCACGTCGGGTCCTGCAGCGCGGCGGCGGGCAGGTCGGCCACCTCGGGCAGCCCGAGTTCCTCACCCTGGTACAGGTAGGCGCTGCCGGGCAGCGCCAGCACGAACGCCGTGGCCGCCCGGGCCCGGCGCAACCCGCCTCCGGTGTCGGGTTCGGGATCCTTGCCGTCGGACAGCAGCCAGGCGTCCAGGTCGGCGCCGGCGGGCAGGGCGTAGCGGCTGGCGTGCCGCACCACGTCGTGGTTGGACAGCACCCACGTCGAGGAACTGTCCGCCTCGCGGGCGAACCGGAGGTTGTCGGTGACGACCCGGCGGAAGGCCGCGGCGTCGAACCCGGCCTGCAGCAGGTCGAAGTTGAAGGCCTGGCCCAGCCCCAGCGGGGAGGCGTACCGGGTGCGCCGGTGAGCCGGGACCCACGCCTCGGCCACGGCCGTGCGCGGTGGGTCGTACTCGTCGAACAGCCGGCGCCACTCGACGTAGATGTCGTGGACCTCGTCGCGGTCGAAGAACCGGTGGTCACCGTCCAGCACGTCGGCCAGGTCGGCGGCCGACGGCAGCGGTTCGGTGAGGTCCTTGGCCAGCGCCATCGCCACGTCGATGCGGAAACCGTCCACCCCGCGGTCGGCCCAGAAGCGCAGGGTCCGCAGGTGGTCGGCCCGGACGTCGGGGTGGTCCCAGTTCCAGTCCGGCTGCTCGGGGGCGAACAGGTGCAGGTACCAGTCGCCGTCGCCGACCGGTTCCCAGGCCGGTCCGCCGAAGATCGCGGTCCAGTCGCTCGGCGGCAGCTCGCCGTCCGCACCGCCGCCGCGGCGGAAGACGTACCGCTCGCGCTCGGGGGAACCGGGGCCGGCGGCCAGCGCCTGCCGGAACCAGGCGTGCCGGTTGGAGGAGTGGTTCGGCACGATGTCGACGACCAGCTTGATGCCGGCCTCGTGCAGGGTGCGCACGAGCTCGTCGAACTGTTCCAGGGTGCCGATGCGGGGGTCGACGGCGCGGTGGTCGTCGACGTCGTAGCCGCCGTCGGCCAGGGCCGAGGGGTAGAACGGCGAGAGCCAGACCGCGTCGACGCCGAGCCGGGCCAGGTGCGGCACCCGGGAGGTGATGCCGGGCAGGTCGCCGATGCCGTCGCCGTCGGAGTCGGCGTAGCTGCGGGGGTAGATCTGGTAGACGACGGCGTGCCGCCACCAGTCCCGGTCTGCGGTTCGTTCGCTCACGCGGGTCTCCGGTGATCGGTAGTTGATCTGAGGCCTAAATCTAGGCGACGGCTAAAGTCTGCCCATGGACGTGCGGCAGGGTCAAGGGGTCCGCGGGAACGGTTCGGTGACGCGCCGGCTGAGGGACGACAACGCGCTCGCGGTGCTGCACCACGTCTGGGACCTGCCCGTCGGACCCGACGGGACCGAACCCGGGGTGACGGGATCGGACCTCATGGCCGCCACCGGGCTGTCCCGGGCGACCGTGCACGACGTGTGCGACGAGCTCATCGAGCGCGGCTGGCTGCGTGAACTGCCCAACGAGCGGGCCGCCGGCGGCTACACCAAGGGCCGGCCCGCCCGCCGGTACGGGTTCGACGTGCACGCCGGGGCCGTCGTCGGGGTCGACGCCGGCCAGCACCGCATCGCCGCCCGGGTCGCCGACCTGCGCGGGCGGATGCTGGGAGAGACCTCCCGCACCGTCGACCACGACCTGTCCACGCCCGTCGCCGAACGCCTCGAGGTGGTCGCGCGGACCGTCGAGGAGGTCGTGCGTGCGGCCGGCGCGCCGACGGTGCTGGCCGTCGCGCTCGGCGTCCCGGCCCCCGTGGGAGCCGGCGGCCGCACCGAGTTCTCCGGCAACCCGTACTGGGAGCTCATGAACCCCGGCCTGGTCGCGCACCTGCAGGACCGGTTCGGCTGGCGGGTGCTGGCCGACAACGACGCGAACCTGGCGGCCCTGGCCGAGGGGTGGATCGGCAGCGGCCGGGGGGTCCGCAACCAGGTGACCCTGCTGGCGGGCGAGCGCATCGGCGCCGGGATCGTCGACGACGGCCGGCTGCTGCGCGGGGCGCGCGGCGGGGTGGGGGAGATGCGCTACCTCGACCTCGTCAGCGGCGTCGGGTCGGCCGACGGGCTGGGCAAGGTGCTGCGCGACCTCGCCCACCGGGCGGGGGGTTCCGGCGTCGCCGAGGAGGTGGTGGCCGCCGCCGCGGCCGGGGAGGAACTGGCCGGTTCGCTCGTGGAGGCGGCCGGGGAACGGCTGACCCGCGTCGTGGTGACGCTGGCCAGCCTGTTCGACCCCGAACGGGTCGTCGTCGCCGGCGGAGTCGCCGGGGCCGTGGGGCTGGTCGAGGTCGTGAACACCGAACTGCCCCGGTTCCTGGACCTGCCGCGGCCCCTGGTCGTCGCCTCGACGCTGGGGCGCGACGTCGTCGTGCTGGGGGCGCTGCGGCGCGCGCTGGACGAGGTCCGCGCGCAGGCGCTGTCGATCGCGCTGCGCTGAGCGCCGTCAGAAGGAGTGCTCGGGGCCGGGGAAGGTCCCGTCGCGGACCTCGGTCGCGTACTGGCGTGCCGCCTCGACCAGCTCGGTGCGCAGGTCGGCGAACTTCTTGACGAACTTCGCGGTGCGCTCGCTCAGGCCCGCGAAGTCCTGCCAGACCAGGACCTGCCCGTCGGTGCCGCTGCCCGCGCCGATGCCCACCGTCGGCACCGCGAGGGTCTTGGTGACCTGCTCGGCCACGTCGGCGGGGACCATCTCCATGAGCACCGAGAACGCGCCGGCCTCGGCGAGCGCCCGGGCGTCGGTCAGGACGCGGTCGGCCGCCTCGCCCCGGCCCTGCACCCGGTACCCGCCGAGGGCGTGCTCGGACTGCGGGGTGAACCCGATGTGCGCCATGACGGGGATCCCGGCCTCGACCACGGCCCGGACGCGTCCGGCCCGGGCGGCGCCGCCCTCGAACTTCACGGCGTGCGCGCCGCCCTCCTTCATCATCCGCACCGCGGAGGTGACGGCCAGCTCGTCGGAGGCCTCGTAGGAACCGAACGGCAGGTCGGCCACGACGAAGGCGTGCGGGGCGCCCGCGACGACGGCCCGCACCAGCGGCAGCAGGTGGTCCAGGGTGATCGGGATGGTCGTCGGCATCCCGAACACGGTGTTGGCCGCGGAGTCGCCGACGAGCAGCGCGGGGATCCCCGCCTCGTCGAACAGCGCCGCGGTCATGGCGTCGTAGCTGGTGAGCATCGACCACTTCTCGCCCGCCTCCTTCCACTGCTGGAAGTGGTGGACGCGGGTCCGGCGGCGGCGGGCGGGTGCTTCGGTGGCGTACGACATGTCAGTCCTGCCCTGCGCTGAGGTCGGTCTTCGTCTCCACGGGGGGCGTGAGCGACTCCTGGGCGGTGGGTTCGCGCCAGCGGTTGGTGATGGGCAGCCGCCGGTCGCGGCCGAAGGCCTTCAGGGAGATCTTCGGACCGGGCGCGAACTGCCGCCGCTTCCACTCGGCGCGGTCGACGAGGGTCACCACGGAGTCCACCAGGGTTCCGTCGAAACCGGCCGCGAGCATGTCGGCGCGGCCCTTGTCGCCCTCGACGTAGTCCTCCAGGATCGCGTCGAGGACCTCGTACGGCGGCAACGAGTCCTGGTCGGTCTGGTCGGGACGCAGTTCGGCCGACGGCGGCTTGGAGATGGTGTTCTCCGGGATCGGCGGCTGCTGCCCGCGCGCGACCGCCTCGGCGTTGCGCCAGCGCGACAGTTCCCACACCAGCGTCTTGGGGACGTCCTTCAGCGGCGCGTACCCGCCGACGGAGTCGCCGTACAGCGTGGAGTACCCGACGGCCAGTTCGCTCTTGTTGCTGGTGGCCAGCGTGAGGTGGCCCTCCTGGTTGGCCAGGCCCATGAGCGTCGTGCCGCGCACCCGCGCCTGCAGGTTCTCCTCGGCCACCCCGTGCAGCGGGACGGTGGCCAGGAACGCGTCGACCATCGGCGCGATGGCGTACTGCCGGTACTCGAAACCGCAGCGGTTCGCCAGGTCCTGCGCGTCGTCCTTGGAGTGCTGGCTGGAGTACCCCGAGGGCAGCGAGATGCCGACCACGTTCTCCGGGCCGATGGCGTCGCAGGCCAGGGAGGCGACCAGCGCGGAGTCGATGCCACCGGAGACGGCGATGACGACCGAGCGGAACCCGTTCTTGCACACGTAGTCCCGCAGACCCAGCACGATCGCGGCGTGCACGTCGGCGACGTCGGGCAGCGGCTCGTGCACCTCGGCGGGACGCGGCTCGTAGGCCGGGACGGGCTCGGTGCTGACCGTGACCCGCTGGACGTTCTCCTCCCAGCCCGGGGTGGCCACCCCGTCCGGCAGGTCCAGGTCGGTGACGACGAGCGACTCGCGGAACTGCGGCCCGCGCGCCAGCGTCGTGCCGTGCTGGTCCACCACGAGGGAGTCGCCGTCGAAGACGAGCTCGTCCTGCCCGCCGACGGCGTTGACGTAGGCGATGGGGCAGTCGGCCTCGGCGGCGCGGCGGGCGACCAGTTCGAGGCGCACGTCGTCCTTGTTGCGTTCGTACGGCGAGGCGTTGAGGACGGCCAGCAGCCCCGCTCCGGCGTCACCGGCCCGCTGCACCGGCCCGCCGTCCTGCCACAGGTCCTCGCAGATCGCGACGGCCACGTCCACGCCCTTGACGCGGACGACGAGCAGGTCCCGGCCGGGGACGAAGATGCGGTACTCGTCGAAGACGCCGTAGTTCGGCAGGTGGTGCTTGGCGTAGCGCGCCACGACACGACCACCGTGCAGGACCGCGGCGCAGTTCTGCGGCAACCGCCGCGACCCGCCGGCGTGCGCCTCGGAGGAGTCGACGTACCCCACGACGACCGTGACGTCCCCGTTGCCGTCGTCGGCCAGCTCCCGCGCCAGCCGCCCCAGCGCCTGCCGGGAGGCGTCGACGAACGAGCGCCGCAGCGCCAGGTCCTCCACCGGGTAGCCCGTCACCGCCGTCTCGGGGAACAGCACCAGGTGCGCCCCGTCGGCCGCCGCCTCCCGCGTCCACTCCCGGATCGTCCGGACGTTGCCGTCCAGGTCGCCGACGGTCGTGTCGATCTGGGCCATGGCCACGCGCAGCTGGGGCATGGGGCCAGCGTAGTGAGCGGGTGGGGGAGTGGAGCTCCCGGTCGGGTCGTGGGGCAGCCTCACCCGCGCCCGTCCGTCGCACCCATCGGTGTCACCACGTCGAGCGAGCCGTGGGTGTCCCGAGCCGGTCGTGGGAGCGACGGTTCCGGGACACCCACCGGGGATCCGACACCGTCCAGGTGCCGCAGTCGCCGGATCACCGCCGTGTCCACAGCCTCCTGACCGACGCGGCCGTCCACAGCTGGACGGTGCGGACCCGCACACCACGACTGCGCGCCGCAGTCTGCGTCGCATGCTCTCCGTCCCCGAGGTCCTCCGCTCGACACTCCGCCAACAGCAGGGCCTGCTGACACGGCCCCAGCTCCACGGCGCGGGCGTCACGTCCGCACAGGTCCGGTGGGCACTCGGTCGGCACTGGCGACTGGTGCACCCGGACGTGTTCGCCACCACGACCGGGCGGCTGGACCCGGGACAGCTCCTCCTGGCGGCGTCCCTCTTCGCGGGACCCGGCGCGCGTCCTCGGCACCATCGAGCGTGCCCACCTGGCTCTGCGGGGAGCGCGCCGGCCCGCTGTCGTGGCGCGTCCCCGCGTGCCCGTCTGATCTGGCGGGGTCGTGGAGGGAGGCGTGGGTGCACCGGGACGTCGCCCTGGCGCCCGGAGCGGGACACCCACGCCTCCCTCCACGTGATGACACCGATGGGTGCGACGCGTGGGATCGCTTCGCACCGGGGCGGCGGGACGCGCGGCGGGGCGTGCGCGGGGTCCGACACGCCGATGCGCGATGATGACCGCGAAGACCCACGGGGAGGCCGGTGACCGCCGGCGGCCCGGCGAGCGGAGCGACGGAAAGGGTGCCATGGACCGCCAGCAGGAGTTCGTGCTGCGGACGCTGGAGGAGCGGGACATCCGCTTCGTCCGGCTCTGGTTCACCGACGTCATCGGGACGTTGAAGTCGGTGGCGATCGCGCCGGCCGAGCTCGAGGGGGCGTTCAGCGAGGGGATCGGGTTCGACGGCTCCGCCATCGAGGGCCTGTCGCGGGTCTCGGAGTCGGACATGCTGCTCAAGCCCGAGCCGTCGACGTTCCAGGTCCTGCCGTGGCGCACCACCGACGAGCACCAGGGAACCGCGCGCATCTTCTGCGACATCCACACCCCGGACGGTCAGCCGGCACGTTCGGACCCGCGGTTCGTCCTCAAGCGCGCCCTGGACCGGGCCGCGCAGAAGGGCTTCACCTTCTACACGCACCCCGAGATCGAGTTCTACCTGTTCAAGGGCCCGCTGGAGCGCGGAGCGACGCCGGAGCCGGTCGACTACGTCGGCTACTTCGACAACCACCCCGGCAGCACGACGACCGACTTCCGCCGCACGGCGATCTCCACGCTGGAGAGCATGGGCATCTCGGTGGAGTTCAGCCACCACGAGGGCGGGCCGGGGCAGAACGAGATCGACCTGCGCTACGCCGACGCCCTCACGACGGCCGACAACATCATGACCTTCCGCACCGTCCTCAAGGAGGTCGCGGGCGACCAGGGCGTCTACGCCAGCTTCATGCCCAAACCGCTGGCCGGGGAGCCGGGTTCGGGCATGCACACCCACCTGTCGTTGTTCGACGGGGACGCCAACGCCTTCTACGAGGCGGGCGCGGAGTACCAGCTGTCCCGCACCGGGCGGCAGTTCATCGCCGGCATCCTGCGGCACGCCGCCGAGATCACCGCGGTGACCAACCAGTTCGTCAACTCCTACAAGCGGTTGTGGGCCGGCGGTGAGGCGCCGAGCTACATCTGCTGGGGCCACAACAACCGCTCCGCGCTGGTGCGGGTCCCGATGTACAAGCCGTCCAAGGGGCAGTCGGTGCGCATCGAGTACCGCGCGCTGGACTCGGCCGCCAACCCGTACCTGGCCTTCGCGGTCCTGCTGTCGGCCGGCCTGAAGGGCATCGAGGAGGAGTACGACCTGCCCGACGGCGCCGAGGACGACGTCTGGTCGCTGACCGACGCCGAACGCCGGTCGATGGGCATCGAACCGCTCCCGCAGAGCCTGGAGCACGCGATCTCGGTCATGGAACGGTCCGAACTGGTCGCCGAGACCCTGGGCGAGGGGGTGTTCGACTTCTTCCTGCGCAACAAGCGCCAGGAGTGGGCCGACTACCGCTCCCAGGTGACGCCGTTCGAACTCCAGCGGTACCTGCCGCTGCTGTGACCGGGGGAACGTCGCGGTGACCACGACTCCGGGCCGGCGCTCGTCCGCCGCCGCGCAACTGGTCCGGGCCGGTTTCGCCGACCCGGACCGGGCGCTGCGGCTGCTGCGGGACCCGGCGCTGGCCGGGGTCGTGCGCGCCGAGGGTGAGCTGGAGTTCGGCGACGGCACCGCCGACCTCATCCGCGCCCTGGGCCGCACCGCCGACCCCGACCAGGCCCTGCTCGGGCTGGTGCGCTGGGCCGAGGCCCTCACGGCCGGCAGCGACCGCGACTCGCCCCCCGGCGACGTCGAGGGCGAGGCGGCCGCGCTGAACCTGCTGCGCGCCGGCGACGTTCCCGCCGTCGTCGGCACCCGGGCCCGGCTGCTGGCGGTGCTCGGCGGGTCGATGGCGCTGGCCGACCACCTGTGCCGTCACCCGCGGCACTGGACGGTGCTCGTGTCGGCGGTCCCACCGGACCCGGCCGAGCTGCGCACGGAGTTCCTCGCCGCGGTCGGCGCCGACCCCGGGGCTCCCGTCCCCGTCGCGACGACCGGACGCTCCGGCCGGACCCCCACCGACGCCCTGCGGGTGACCTACCGCCGCCGCCTGCTCGGGCTTGCCGGACGCGACCTGGCCTCGGCCGACCCGTTGAGCGTCCTGCACGTCACCTCGGCCGAACTCGCCGACCTGGCCGCAGCGGCCCTGGAGGCCGCGCTGGCGATCGCCCGGTCCGAACTGCCCGGCCACGACCCCGCCGACGGGCCCGGGTCCTGGCGCGCGTGCCGGCTCGCGGTCATCGGGATGGGCAAGACCGGCGGCCGCGAACTGAACTACCTGTCCGACGTCGACGTCGTCTACGTCGCCGAACCGACCGCCGGCGCCGCCGAGGACGACGCGCTGGCCGTGGGCACCAAGCTGGCCGCCGGCCTGCAGCGCATCTGCTCGGCCCCCACCGGTGAGGGGTCGCTGTGGGAGGTCGACGCGGCCCTGCGCCCCGAGGGCAAGTCGGGGCCGCTGGTCCGCACCCTGGCCAGCCACCTGGAGTACTACCGCCGCTGGGCCAAGACGTGGGAGTTCCAGGCCCTGCTGAAGGCCCGGCCCGTCGCCGGCGACGCCGAACTCGGCTGGGACTACCTGCGCTCGATCGCGCCCATGGTCTGGAGCGCCAGCGAACGCGAGGGTTTCGTCGGCGAGGTGCAGGGCATGCGCCGCCGGGTCGAGTCGCTCATCCCCTCCAAGGAGGCCGACCGTCAGCTCAAGCTCGGGGTCGGGGGCCTGCGCGACGTCGAGTTCAGCATCCAGTTGCTGCAGATGGTCCACGGCCGCAGCGACGAACGGTTGCGGCGCAGCGCGAACACCCTCGAGGCGCTGGACTCCCTGGCGGCGTACGGGTACGTCGGCCGGCACGACGCCGGGGAACTGGACCGCGACTACCGGTTGCTGCGTTCCCTGGAGCACCGCATCCAGGTCCACCGGCTGCGGCGCACCCACGTCATGCCGGTCGCCGAGTCCGACCTGCGCCGGCTCGGCCGCTCGCTGGGGTTGCGACCGGATCCGGTGCAGGCCCTCGAGGACGTCTGGCGCGGCACCCGCCGCGACGTGCGGCGGCTGCACGAGAAGTTGTTCTACCGGCCGTTGCTGACCGCCGTCGCCAAGCTCCCGGCCGCCGACGCCCGCATCGACGCGCACCTGTCGCCCGAGGCGGCCCGCGAACGCCTCGCCGCGCTGGGCTACAGCGACCCCGCCGGTGCCCTGCGCCACCTCGAGGCGCTCACGGGCGGGGTCAGCCGCCGCGCCAGCATCCAGCGCACGCTGCTGCCGGTCCTGCTCGCCTGGTTCGCCGACGGCGCCGATCCCGACGCGGGGCTGCTCGCCTTCCGGCGGGTGTCCGAGGCGCTGGCCGGGACCCAGTGGTACCTGACGATGCTGCGCGACGCCGGGGCCGCGGCCGAACGGCTCGCCTACGTGCTGTCGGCGGCGCGGATGCCGGTCGAACTGCTCATGCGCTCACCCGAGGCCGTCTCGGTGTTCGCCGACGACGAGCGCCTGGCCCCCGAGGACGTCCACGAGGTCATCGCCGACGCCGCGGCCGCCGCCGGCCGGCGCGAGGAGGTCGGCGCCGCGGTCCTGGCCGCGCGCGGTGTGCGGCGTCGCGAGCAGTTCCGCACCGTCGTCGCCGACCTCGTCGGGGTGCGCGACCTCGCCGGGGTGGGCCGGGCGCTGGCCGACGCCGACCAGGCCGTCCTGGAGGTCGCGCTGGGCCTGAGCGTGCGCGAGGTCGAGCGCCGCTCGGGCGAACCGCTGCCCACCCGGCTGCTCGTCGTGGGCATGGGCCGGCTGGGGGCGGGGGAGACCGGCTACGGCAGCGACGCCGACGTGCTGTTCGTGCACGACCCGCTGCCCGGCGCGGACGAGAACCGGGCCCAGCGGGCGGCCACCGACGTCGTCGCCGAACTGCGCCGCCGACTCGGCGCGCCCGGTCCCGAACCGGCCCTGGAGGTCGACGCGGACCTGCGCCCGGAGGGCCGCAACGGCCCGCTGGTGCGCTCGCTGTCCAGCTACCGCGCCTACTACGAGCGGTGGTCGCTGTCCTGGGAGGCGCAGGCGCTGCTGCGGGCCCGGCCGGTGGCCGGGGACGCCGACCTCGGTGAGCAGTTCCTCGAACTGGTCGACCCGCTGCGCTGGCCGGCCGGTGGCCTGTCCGAGGCCGACGTGCGCGAGGTCCGCCGCATCAAGGCCCGCGTCGAGGCCGAACGACTGCCCCGCGGCGCCGACCCCTCCCGGCACCTCAAGCTCGGTCGGGGCGCCATCTCGGACGTGGAGTGGACCGCCCAGCTGCTGCAGCTGCAGCACGCCGCCACCCACGAGGGCCTGCGGACGGTGTCGACGCCGGGTGCGCTGCGCGCCGCGGCCGCCGCGGGACTGCTGTCCGGCGACGACGCGGACGTCCTGCTCACCGCCTGGGACCTGGCCTCCCGGGCCCGCAACGCCGTGGCGTTGTGGCGCGGGAAGTCCGGGGACTCCCTGCCCACCCAGGCCCGCGACCTGGACGGGGTGGCCCGCATGTTCGGGTTCGAACCGGGCCGTTCCCGCGAGTTCGAGGAGATGTACCTGCGCACGACGCGCCGTTGCCGCGCCGTCGTGGAGCGGGTGTTCTACGGCCGCACGGGGTCCTGAACCGTCGGGGACGGCGTCGGGGGCAGCGTCAGGGACGCAGCAGCGGCACCACGTCGGCGGTGAACTGGGACAGGAACCGCGACTGGTCCTGACCGGGGGCGTGGAACACCAGGTGGGTGAAGCCTGCGTCGACGTACTCCTGCACCCTGGCGGCGACGTCGGTGGGATCGCTGGAGACGATCCAGCGCTTGGCGACCTGCTCGATGGGCAGTTCGTCGGCCAGCCGGGCCATCTCGACCGGGTCGTGGACCTGCGCCTTCTGCTCCGGCGTCAGGGACAGCGGCGCCCAGAACCGGGTGTTCTCCAGCGCCTGGGCCGGGTCCTCGTCGAAGGACAGCTTGATCTCGATGGTCCGGTCGATCTGCGCCTCGGTGCGACCGGACGCCTCCAGGCCCTCCTTCAGCGCGGGCAGCAGGGTTTCGGAGTACAGGTCCATGCCCTTGCCGGAGGTGCAGATGTAGCCGTCCCCGGCGCGGCCGGCGTACTTGGTGACCCCCGGCCCGCCGCCGGCGATGTAGATCGGGACCTGCTGGGCGGGGCGGTCGTAGACGGTGGCGTCGTGCAGCCGGTAGTACTCGCCCTCGAAGGTGACGCGCTCCTCGGTCCACAGCTCCTTGATGAGCCGGACGGCCTCGCGCAGCCGGGCGAAGCGTTCCCTGGTCTCGGGGAAGTCCACGCCCACGGCGTGCTCGTTGAGGGCCTCACCGGTACCGATGCCCAGGATCGCCCGGCCCGGGGCCAGGCAGCCCAGGGTGGCGAAGGCCTGGGCGATGACGGCGGGGTTGTAGCGCAGGGTGGGGGTCAGGACGCTGGTGCCCAGCTGGACGCGGGAGGTCCTGGCCGCGACCCAGGGCAGCCAGACCAGCGCGGAGGGGGCGTGACCGTCGACGTGGCGCCAGGGCTGGAAGTGGTCGGAGATCCAGACCGAGTCCAGGCCCTGGTCCTCGGCCTGCACGGCGAAGTCGGCCAGCTGGGTGGGGGCGAACTGCTCGGCGGAGGCCTTGTACCCCAGCTTCAGGGGCTGACCGTGCGTGTCGACCATCGTCCTCGCCTCTCCTCGGTCCCGGCCCGATCCTCGTCGTCGTCCAGGGTGGGCCCACGCTAACGCCCGCCCCACCCTTCCCCGGGGCCGGGTGCGTGCGGTACAAGATCAGCACCCACCACCGCAGGAGGACCGTGCGCACCCTGGAGCCGAGTGTCGAGGTCGTCGAGTTCACACCGACGCCCGAGCAGTACGCCTGGACGTTCGGCGGGGTCGCCCCCGTCGCGCGGGTGCGGCCGGGCACCGCGCTGCGGTTGTGGAGCGACGACGCGTTCTGCGGCCGGCTGCGCTCGGTGACCGACCTGGCGAGCGCGTCGTTGCAGATGCCGTACGTCAACCCGCAGACGGGGCCGTTCTTCGTCGAGGGCGCCGAACCCGGCGACACCCTGGTGCTGCACGTCGTCGACGTCGAACCGGCCCGCAGCTGGGGTGCCTCGGCGCTCATCCCGTACTTCGGTGGCCTCACCTCCACCGACCGCACCGCGACGCTGCAGCCGCCGCTGCCCGAACGCACCTGGATCTACGAGGTCGACTCCGCAGCGCGGACGGTGACGTTCGCCTCCGGGGAGTTCTCGCTGCCGCTGCCGATCGAGCCCATGCTGGGCACGGTGGGGGTCGCCCCGGCCGCCGGGGAGGTGCGCTCCTCGCTCGTCCCGGACTCCTTCGGCGGCAACATGGACACCCCTGAACTGGGGCCCGGCACGACGGTGTACCTGCGCGTCAACGTCGAGGGGGCGCTGTTCTCCCTGGGCGACGGGCACTACCGCCAGGGCGAGGGGGAGTCCTGCGGAACGGCCGTCGAGGGGGCCGTGAACTCCCTCGTCGTGGTCGAGCTGCTGAAGGCGCGCTCCGGTGTGGTCGCGCCGGCCTGGCCGCGGCTGGAGAGCGACGCGCACTGGACGGTCGTGGGATCGGCCCGGCCGCTGGAGGACGCCTGGCGCGTCGGTCAGGTCGAGGCCGTCGCGTGGCTCGGGGAGCTCACCGGGCTGGACACCCTCGACGCCTACCAGCTCCTCTCGCAGATCAGCGAGGTGCCGCTGGCCAACGCCGTCGACGTGAACTACAGCGTGGCGACGAAGATCCCCAAACGCCTGCTCCCGACCACGGTCGCGGCGTACGGCGGCGTGCACGAGCGGATGCGCGCGCTGACGCGCTGAGAGGAGGCCTGAGTGGACCTGCAGCTGGAGGGCGCCAAGGTCCTGGTCACCGGGGGAACCCGGGGGATCGGGGCGGCCATCGTCGCCGAGTTCCTCGCCGAGGGCGCCGACGTGGCGATGTGCGCGCGGACGGCGGCCGACGTCGAGGTGGCCGTCGCGACGGCGAACGGTCCGGGAACCCTCACCGGTGCCGTCGTCGACGTCGCCCACCGCGACGAGGTGAGCGCCTGGGTCGAGGAGGCGGCCGCCGAACTCGGCGGCATCGACGTCGTCGTCGCCAACGTCAGCGCCATCGCCGCCGCGAACGACGTCGAGTCGTGGCGGTTGTCGCTCGACGTCGACCTCATGGGGACGGTGTCGCTGGTCGACGCGGCGTTGCCGCACCTGCGCCGGGGCGGAGGCGGGGCGATCGTGACGATCGGCAGCGTGTCGGGGCGAGAGGTCGACGCGTTCGCCGGGCCGTACGGGACGGTGAAGGCGGCCCTGGTCGCCTACACGCAGGGGCTGGCGTTCCAGCTGGCGGCCGAGGGCATCCGGGCGAACACGGTCTCGCCGGGGAACACCTACTTCCCCGGCGGGGTGTGGGAGCTGACCGAGCGCAACGACCCGGACTTCTTCGCCGAGGCGCTGGCGCTGAACCCGACGGGCCGGATGGCGACCCCCGAGGAGATCGCCCGGCCCGTCGTGTTCCTGGCCAGCCCGGCCGCGAGCTTCGTCACCGGCACCAACCTCGTGGTCGACGGGGCGCTGACCCGAGGCGTGCAGTTGTAGGCGCCCTGGACCCAGCCCCGACTCAGCCCCGACTCAGCCCCGACTCAGCCCGTGACCGCCAGCGGGGAGGCCAGGACGGCTTCCAGGAGGGCGTCGCGCGGGGGCGCGGGCGGGACGACGGGTGGGCGGTGACCGGTGGGTGGCCCCGCGGGCGCTCCCACCGGCGGCGCCGTCCGCAGCCGCAGCACCCGCGGGACCAGGGCCTCGATCGACTCCGGGGCCGACAGCAGGTTCATGTGCTGCCCGACCGCCCGTCCGATCACCGGGTCCCTGCCCGCGGCGGCCAGGACGTCCGAGCGCGTCACGGTCCCCGCCGGTGAGGCCGGGACGGGGGCGTGGTGCAGCGCCGCCCGCCACACCGCCGACCGCTCCCGGTCCAGCGTGCAGGTGTCGTCGAACCAGCCCCGCAGTTCGCCGTCCCGCCACGCGTCGTGCTGGGCGCGCCACGACTGCGGATCGCCGGGGGAGTCGGCCACGGCCGTGGCCAGGCGCAACGCCGAGGCGACGGCCAGGGACGAACCGCGGCCGAAGTGCGGGTTGGTGGTGCAGACGGAGTCGCCGACGGCGTGCACCCCGAGCGGAACCCCCGTCGTTCCGCGGGAGAACCGGTTGCGCAGGCCGGCCATGACCAGGACCTCCGAGACCGGGGCCGAGCGCGCCGGATCGGCCCACTGGGCGGCCAGCGGGACGGCCGCGACGGCCCGCTCGAACAGCGGTTCCTCGCGCAGCCGGGCGAGGCCGTCGTCCTCGGGCAGCCGGGTGAAGGTGATCGTGAAGTAGCCGTGGTCGTGCGGGAACACCAGGAGGGTGTAGCCGTCTCCCTCGGAGACCGAGACCACCGCGCGGTTGACGGTGCCGGGCTCGGCGCCGGGGTGCAGCCGGTAGCGGCGGGAGGTGTAGACCTCGTCGCAGGGCTCGTCCCAGACCTCCGGGGAACCCCCGACGTCGACGCCGAGCCGGCCCCGGCGTCCGGTGGCGTCCACGACGAGGTCGGCCGGCAGCGACCCGCCGTCGGTCAGCCGTACCGCGCGGACCCGGCCACCGGCCGCGTCCAGCCCGCGGACCCCGGCGCTCACCGTCCGGATCGCCGGGTGGTCGGCGAGGGCCCCGTGCAGGACCCGCTCCAGGAGGCTGCGCCGCAGCCACGCGCTCCGGGCCGTCGGGCCCAGGGGCACCGGGACGGCGCCAGCCTCGTCCAGCCGGCGTGCGACGTCGGGCAGGCCCGCGTCGAGTTCGGCGAACATGCGGGCCTGGAAGGCGTGCGGCTGGTGGAAGTGCGGAACCCCCCGTCGCCGCCAGGCGTCCACGTCCGCCGACCGCTCGGGAGGCCGGCCCTCGTCGCGTTCGACGACGACGACGTCGTGACCCTGGTCGCCCAGCGCGAGGGCCGCGGTCGCCCCCGCGACTCCGGCACCGGCGACGACGACCTGCTGACGCTGCTGTGGACGCACTCCGCTGCCCCGTTCCCCTCCGGGCGGAACCAGGTCGGTGCCACCCTCCCGTGCTCCGGTCCGCCGGCCGCGGCGTGCTGACGGCACCGGAACCCTGCAGGTTCAGCCTGCCGCTGGCGCAGCACTGACACATCCCCACGAATCCACCGGATTTCGGGGCCGAGCAGGGGTGGTGGCGAGCATCATCCGTGTGCATCGGGCGCGTCGTGAAGGACCGGCCCGGAAGTCGCCGAGGGGGTGGGGGGATGGCTGGTGCTGCACGAGTGCGGTCGGACCGGACGTGTTGCGCGCGAGAGCACCTGACGGACCGGGAGGTGGCGGTGCTGACGCTGGTGGCGCGGGGGGCGGGGGACCACGCGATCGCCTCCGAACTGCACCTGAGCCCGCACACGGTCAGTTCGTACGTGGTGTCGTTGCGGGCCAAGCTCGGCGCCGCGTCGCGGCCGGAGATGGTCGCGAAGAGCTACGTGCTGGGGTTGCTGCTGGCCGAGGTCTGGCCACCGGTGGCCGGGGTGCTGCGCTGCGTGGCGGGAACCGGCGTGTAGAGCGCACGTCAGAACGCACCAGAGCCGCCGCCCGCGGGGCGGGCGGCGGCTCTGGTGCTGCCGTGAGGCGGAGGACTACCGACGATCAGATGTCGTAGTAGAGCTCGAACTCGTGCGGGTGCGGACGCAGACGGATCGGGTCGATCTCGTTGGTGCGCTTGTAGTCGATCCACGTCTCGATGAGGTCGGCGGTGAACACGCCGCCCTCGAGGAGGTAGTCGTGGTCGGCCTCGAGGGCGTCGAGCACGGAACCGAGGTCGTACGGGACCGTCTTGATGTTCGCGTGCTCCTCGGGCGGGAGCTCGTAGAGGTCCTTGTCGACCGGGTCGGCCGGCTCGATGCGGTTCTTGATGCCGTCCAGGCCCGCCATCAGCTGGGCCGCGAAGGCCAGGTACGGGTTCGCCGACGGGTCCGGCACGCGGAACTCGATGCGCTTGGCCTTCGGCGAGTTCCCGGTGATCGGGATGCGGATGCACGCCGAGCGGTTGCGGGCCGAGTAGACCAGGTTGACCGGAGCCTCGTAGCCGGGGACCAGGCGGTGGAAGGAGTTCACCGTCGGGTTGGTGAAGGCCAGCAGCGACGGGGCGTGGTGCAGCAGACCGCCGATGTACCAGCGGGCGAGGTCGGACAGGCCGCCGTAGCCCTTTTCGTCGTAGAAGAGCGGCTCGCCGTCCTTCCACAGCGACTGGTGGCAGTGCATGCCCGAGCCGTTGTCACCGAACAGCGGCTTGGGCATGAAGGTCACGGTGTGACCGTTGCGCAGCGCCACGTTCTTGATGATGTACTTGAAGAGCAGCAGCTGGTCGCCGGCGTTCTTCAGCGTGTCGAACTTGTAGTTGATCTCGGCCTGGCCGGCGGTGCCCACCTCGTGGTGCGCGCGCTCGACCTGCAGGCCGGCCTTCTCGAGTTCGACGACCATCTCGTCACGCAGGTCCGAGAAGTGGTCGATCGGCGCGACGGGGAAGTAGCCACCCTTGTAGCGCGTCTTGTACCCGAGGTTGCCACCCTCCTCCTTGCGGCCGGTGTTCCACGCGGCCTCGATGGAGTCGATGTGGTAGTACGACTCGCGCTGGTTCGTCTCGAACCGCACGTCGTCGAAGATGTAGAACTCGGCCTCGGGGCCGAAGAAGACGGTGTCGGCGATGCCGGTCGTCTTCAGGTACGCCTCGGCCTTGGCCGCGATGTTGCGCGGGTCACGGCTGTACGCCTCGTCCGTGAACGGGTCCACGATCGAGTGGTTGATGACGAGGGTCTTCTCCTTGCGGAACGGGTCCAGGAAGGCCGACGTCGGGTCCGCGATGAGCTTCATGTCCGACTCGTGGATGGCCTGGAAGCCGCGGATCGAGGACCCGTCGAACATCTGGCCCTCGGACAGGGCGTCGACGTCCACCGTGCTCGCGGGGACGGTGAAGTGCTGCATGACACCCGGCAGGTCGCAGAACCGGATGTCGACGAACTTCACGTCTTCGCGCGCGATGAAGTCGATGACCTCTTGGGCGTTGCTGAACATCCAACCTCCAGGAACGGATTCGGCTCGGTTGTCGAGCCTCCGCGGACGCGCTGACCGTAGGGGCACGATGTTTCGCGCGTGTAACAGCCGCGTTTCCGGCACCTTACCGACGTGCCGGGGGTGCGGTCGACGACGGGGCGGGTGAGTCGGCTCACCCGGTCGGCCCACGTACCCTGGGCGCGTGGCCGATCCGACGAAGCCCTCCGCCGACGACCAGCCCGCCGGCGTGCGCCTGGGCCTGCCGCGCGAGGGCCCGGGATCGGTGGCCGGCTGGGGCCGGCGCTTCCTGGGCCTGCTCGTCGACTGGGTCGTCGCGACCGTCGTGGCCCGCGCCTTCCTGAGCGGACTGGGGCGCGACCTGGGGCCGCTGCTGGTCTTCTTCCTCATGCACGTGCTGCTGGTGTCCACGATCGGCATGAGCATCGGCCACGCCGTCACGGGCATCGCGGTGCGCCGCCTCGACGGCCGTCCGGTGGGCTTCGCCCTCGGTGCGGCCCGCGCGATCCTGCTGACCCTGGTCATCCCCGCCGTCGTCTACGACCACGACCGCCGCGGCCTGCACGACAAGGCGGCCCAGGTGGTGGTCGTCCGGCGGTGATCCTCTCCGCTGAGGGCGGGCGGCTCCAGCTGTCCCGCTCCCGAACGCCGACGAGGCCCACGGCTGGTCCGCACGTGGGTGCGATCCAGCCGTGGACCTCGTCGGCGTTCAGGAGCGGGACGTCGCCGCCTACCTCAGCGGCCGCGCATGGCCCGACGGTCGGGGCGGGCGCGCATCGGGTCGATGCCCTGCGGGACCGGCGGGCGGATGCCGCCGAGGGCGCGGATGCGCTTGTGCACCGCGGCGACCTCGGCCTTGGTCAGCTGCGGCTTGAGCTTCTGCACGCGGGAGGCGAGCTTGCGCAGCGGGACCTCGTTCTCCGACCCGCCGTCGCCGACGGTGAACACGTGCACGGGCACGTTCGGGGCGACGCGGGCGACCTTGCGACGCTCGGCCTCGAGCAGCTTGCGCACCCGGGTGGGCGGACCGTCACCGACCAGGACGATCCCGCCCCGGCCGATGCCGCGGAAGACCATGTCCTGGGTGCGGGCCTCGGCCGCGACCGGCTCCTGCTCGATGGTCCAGCCGCGGCGGATCGAGGACAGCGCCGCGCCGGCGGCGCCCTTCTGGCCCTCGAGGTTCATGTACGCGGCGCGCTCGGCGCGGCGGCCGAGCAGGAACATCCCGGCCAGCACACCGACCAGCACGCCCAGGATCGTGAAGTAGATCGGGTGGTCGACGAGCAGACCGACGACCAGACCGAGCACGATCGGGCCGACGAGGGCCAGCAGCAGCCACCACTTGGCCGACGGGTCGACCCGCACGGTCATGTCGTAGACCTGCTTCAGCTGGCGCGTGCGCTTCCACCGCTGCTTCTTCGGCTTCGGCGCCGCTGTCGCGCCGGCCTTCTCCCGTCGTGCCATGGGCCAAGGATAGGCCCGCACAGGCTCCCGCCGGTTCAGCGGGCGAGCAGGCTGGAGGCCTCCTGCGCGGCGGGGGACTCCTTGTCCAGGTGGGCCAGCTGCTCGGGGATCGCCACGCCGCGGTGACGCATGGCCTGCGCCCACAACCGGCCCGCGCGGTAGGAGGAGCGGACCAGCGGCCCGGCCATGACCCCGGCGAAGCCGATCTCCTCGGCGGCGGTGGAGAAGTCGACGAAGGCTTCGGGCTTCACCCACCGTTCCACGGGGTGGTGGCGCGGGGTCGGCCGCAGGTACTGGGTGATCGTGATGATGTCGCAGCCGGCGTCGTGCAGGTCCTGCAGCGCGGCCAGGACCTCCTCGTCGGTCTCGCCCATGCCCAGGATGAGGTTGGACTTGGTGACCAGCCCGGCGTCACGGCCCTGGCGGATCACGTCCAGCGACCGTTCGTAGCGGAAGGCCGGGCGGATCGACTTGAAGATGCGCGGAACGGTCTCGACGTTGTGCGCGAAGACCTCCGGCGCGGCGTCGAAGACCTGCTGCAGCAGCTCGGGGCGGCCGTTGAAGTCCGGGACGAGGATCTCCACACCCGTGTGGAAGTCGCCGTCCGAGTTGAGCGCGTGGGTCTGCCGGATCGTCTCGGCGTACAGCCAGGCGCCGCCGTCGGCGAGGTCGTCACGCGCGACGCCGGTGATGGTGGCGTAGCGCAGCCCCATGGTGCGGATGCTCTCGGCGACCCGGCGCGGTTCGTCCCGGTCCAGCGGCGAGGGCTTGCCGGTGTCGATCTGGCAGAAGTCGCAGCGGCGGGTGCACTCCGAGCCGCCGATGAGGAAGGTGGCCTCGCGGTCCTCCCAGCACTCGTAGATGTTGGGGCAGCCCGCCTCCTCGCACACGGTGTGCAGTCCGCCGGACTTCACCAGGCCCTTGAGCTCGGTGTAGTCCGGTCCGGTGCGGGCCTTGGTGCGGATCCACGACGGCTTCCGCTCGATCGGCGTCTCGGCGTTGCGCGCCTCGATGCGCAGCATCCGCCGTCCCTCGGGTGCGATCGTCACGCGGCCAGCCTACGTGGCACTCAGCCCCGCGTCGTCCACCCCTGGGGGTCCACTCCGCCGGGGACGTCGGCGTCGGGGTCGTAGGGGGTGCGGGTCAGCCGGAAGCTGGCCAGGTCCAGGTGCGAGACCGCACCGGCGGCGTCGCGCACCGGGCGCAGCAGCTCGCCCGCGTAGTAGTTGTCCAGCCCGCGCCACAGGTCCTCGCCGGCCCGCACGAACCGCGAGGCGCGGCCGCGGCCGTTCAGGCCGGCCAGGTCGAACCCCTCGGCGGTGGCGCGGACGAGCAGGGGGGCCGGCCCCCAGTACCAGGGGCCGACGAGTTCGAGGACGTCGGCGGGCACCTCGCGCGGCACCCAGGGACGCGGGGCGTGCGGTTCGGCGTCGGTGAACGTGGACAGCAGCCGGGTGGGCAGGTCGCCGAACCCGGTGGTGGAGTTGGTCAGGGCGACGACCCCGTCGCCGGTCTCGACGTCCACGCGCAGCATCGCGACGAACCCGGGCATCGAGCCGGAGTGCCCGGCGAACCGGCGGCCACCGGCGTTCCACAGCTGCAGACCCAGCCCGTAGCCGGCGCTCCAGGCCGCGCCGCGGGCGTCGTCGACGCTCTGCGGTTCCCACATCGCCTCGACGCTGCTGCGCTGCAGCACGTCCGACGTGCCCGCGACGACGGCGGCCCAGCGGGCCAGGTCCGCCACCGTCGACCAGACCTGCCCGGCCGGGGCCATCGCGCCGGCGTCGTGCTCCGGTTCGGGCAGCACCACGTCGGCCCACGGGTGGACGGCCAGACCACGGGCGGCGGGGGCCTGCGGGCGCATCGAGGTGCGGCCCATGCCGAGGGGTTCGAGGAACTGGCTGCGCACCACCTCGCGCCAGTCGCTGCCGCGCAGCCGGCCGACCAGTTCGCCCAGGACGCCGTACCCGACGTTGGAGTAGTGGAAGCGCTGACCCGGCCGGTGCCGCACCGCGCTCTCACCCAGCAGCGGGCGCAGCGAGTCCCAGTCCCCGCCGGGGGTGCGTTCCCACCAGGGGCCGTCGGTCTCGGCCTGCACGCCGCCGGCCTGGCCGAGCAGCTGGGCGACCGTGACCCGGCCGACGCCGTCCTCGAGTTCGGTCAGGTAGCGGCCGACGGGATCGGCGAGGTCGACCAGCCCGTCCTCGGCGGCCCTGAGCACGGCCGCCGCGACGAAGGTCTTGGAGATCGAGCCGACGCGGTACTGCGCGTCCTGGGCCGCGGTGCCGTCGTCCAGGCCCGTCGTGCCGCACCCCCCGCTCCACACCAGCTGACCGTCGCGCACCAGGCCGGCCGCCACGGAGGGCAGGCGGGCGCTGGACTGCTCGGCGGCCAGCAGGTGCTCGAGGCGGCGGACGGTGCTGGGCAGCAGAGGCGTGGTGCTCACGTTCCGACCCTGCCAGAGGAGGCCGGGTGCTGACGCGGCAGGATCGGGGTGTGGATCTGCGCATCTTCACCGAGCCCCAGCAGGGCGCCAGCTACGAGACGTTGCGGAAGGTGGCCGTCACCGCCGAACAGGCCGGCTTCTCGGCGTTCTTCCGCTCCGACCACTACCTGACGATGGGCGGGGACGGACTGCCCGGCCCGACCGACGCGTGGACGACGCTCGCCGCGCTCGCCCGCGACACGACCTCCATCCGGCTGGGCACCCTGGTGACCTCGGCGACCTTCCGCCACCCCGGCGTGCTGGCGATCCAGGTCGCCCAGGTCGACGAGATGTCCGGCGGCCGCGTCGAGTTCGGTCTGGGCACCGGCTGGTACGAGGAGGAGCACACCGCCTACGGCATCCCGTTCCCGCCGATGGCCGAGCGCTTCGACCGCTTCGAGGAGCAGCTCGCCGTCATCACGGGCCTGTGGGAGACGCCGGCGGGGAAGCGGTTCGACCACAGCGGCAAGCACTACACGCTGGTCGACTCCCCGGCGCTGCCCAAGCCGGTGCAGACGCCCGTGCCGGTCGTCGTCGGCGGGTCGGGCAAGAAGCGCGGGGCGGCGATCGCGGCCCGGTACGCGCACGAGTTCAACGCGCCGTTCGCCTCGGCCGAGGACACCGCGGGAGCCTTCGGCCGGGTTCGTGAGGCGTGCTCGGCGCTGGGCCGGGATCCGCGGTCGCTGACGTACTCCTCGGCGCTGGTGCTGTGCGCCGGCCGGGACGAGGCCGAGGTCACCCGCCGCGCCGCGGCGATCGGCCGGGAGGCGGAGGAGCTGCGGCGCAACGGGATCGCCGGGACCGTCCCGGAGGTCGTCGACGCGATCGGGCGCTACCGCGAGGCCGGGGTCGAGCGTCTCTACCTGCAGGTGCTGGACCTGTCCGACCTCGAGCACCTCGAGCTCGTCGCCGCCGAGGTGGCGCCCCAGCTGTCCTGAGGGGCGTCCGGAACCTGCCCCACCCGGCGCCGTGGGACCGGCGCGGGTGGGGTCAGCCGGGCAGGTCCGCGGCGGGCAGGAGGTCGGCGACGACGTCGGCGGCGTCGGTCACGGAGACCCGGCGGCCCGCGCGGGCGCTCAGCGACGTCGCGCCGGCGTCGGGCAGGCCGCAGGGGACGATGTGGCTGAAACCCCGCAGGTCGGTGTCGCAGTTCAGCGCGAAACCGTGCATGGTGACGCCCTTCGCGACCCGCACACCGATCGCGGCGAGCTTGTTCTCGGCCCGCCATCCCGGTCGCAGGGGTTCGTCGGCGGTCCACACCCCGGTCCGCTCGGGAACCCGGTACCCCTGCACCCCGAACCGTGCGGCGACGGCGACGAGCAGGTCCTCCAACCGCCGCACGTACCCGACGACGTCGAGCGGGGCGCGCAGCCGCACCAGCGGGTACCCGACGAGCTGCCCCGGGCCGTGCCAGGTGATCCGGCCACCGCGGTCGACGTCCACCACCGGGGTGCCGTCGTCGGGACGTTCCCAGGAGTTCGTGCGCCGGCCGGCGGTGTAGACCGGCGCGTGCTCCAGCAGCAGCACGGTGTCGGGGGCCGCGCCCGCGACGACCTCGGCGTGCCGGCGGCGCTGCAGTTCCCAGGCCTCGTGGTAGTCGACCAGGGTGGTCCCCAGGCCCACGCGCTCGACCACCAGTTCGCGCACCTGCGTCACGCCGTCAGGGTACGTCGTGCCCCGGCGGGAACCGGCGGCAACCGGTGGGAACCGGCCGCCGGGAACCGGATCCCGGCCCGTCGACGTCAGGTGCTCGTGCCGTCGTCCGTCGTGGCGCCGGTACCACCCGCGGAAGCATCCGTGTCACCCGAGGTGCCGCCCTGCTGGCCCGACTGCCCACCGGAGCCGCCGCCCAGGCCGGGCGGCGTGCCGGGCTGACCCGAGAACCCGTCCGGTCCCGGGAACTGCCCGTCGGTGCCCGGGACGAGTTGCCCGGTCTGACCGGTGGCGGTCCCGGCGTCCGCGGTGGCGTGCCCGACGGCGTACCCGCCCACCCCGCCACCGAGCAGCAGCACCACGCCGGCCCCGGCCAGGGCGAAGGGCACCCACCGCTTGCGGCGGCGGCCGTCCGCCACCGGCGGCTGCACCGCCGGAGCCTGCGCCCAGTACTGCTGGGTCCAGGCGGCCTGCGGGGAAGCCGGCCGTCCGGCCGCCGGACCACCGGCGAAACCCGTGGGGCCGGAGGCCACGACGGTTCCCTCGAGGGGCTGGTCGGGTTCCTGGGTGGGGGAGTTGCGGTTCATCGGACGTCCTCCTCGCAAGTGCTGACCACCGCACTGTCGGCCCTCCCACCGCACGCGGCCCCTGACGCAGCTGTGGCCGACCTGTGCGTTCTGCGGAAGGACCGTCGGGCAGCGCGGCGAGGCTCCGGTGGGACCACGGCTGTGCGGGCCCGGCGAGGAGGGCGTTCCCCTCCGGTGGGCGTCAGAGGCGGCGGGGTTCGATGCGGGTCTCGACGACGTCCCCGCCCGGGCGGTCGCCGTCGCGGTGCACCACGTAGGCGCCTTTGCCGGCCACCTCGGTGACGGCCTCGACGAGTTCGGTGTCCTGGTAGACCAGGCCGACCCCGTCGTCGCTGCAGTGCGTCTCGGGCAGCACCCCGGAGCCGACGAGTTCGTGCACCAGCGGCCGACGGCGTTCCTCGGAGTCGTAGTGCACGCCGTTGCCGTACGGCAGCAGGCCGAGTCCGTTCGTCACCGGACGCAGGTCCAGGCCGAAGGAATCGGTGGTGCCACCGGTGAACCAGCAGATCGAACCCGCGCTCACGCCGCCGAGCACGACGCCGGCCTCCCACGCGGCGCGGAACGCCTCGTCCAGGTGGTGGACGCGCCAGACCGCGAGCAGGTTCGCCACCGAACCGCCGCCGACCCACACGACGTCGGACTCCAGCAGGGTACGGGCCGGGTCGTCCACGCTCGGCATCGGGAACAGGTCCAGCACGGTCGTGCGGAAACCCGCCCGCTCACCGGCGGCGTGGACCTCCGCGGCCCACGACCGCTGGTCCCCGCCGGCCGTGCCCAGGTAGGTGATGCGCGGGCTGCGGCCCGCCGGAACCCGGGCGAGTTCCACGGCCAGGTGGGCCGTGCCGGCCCAGTCGAGGCCGCCGCGCTCGCGCCGGGTCCAGCCGCCGGAGGTGGCGACGATGGTGGGACGTTCAGCTGGCACGTTTGAACCCGTTGCGCCCGAACGCCTTGCCCAGCACGGCGTCGGCGGCGCGGCGGCCGGAGACCAGGGCGCCCTGCAGCGAGGAGTTCTCCCGGTGGTCACCGGCGAGGAAGACCCCGTCGCCGGCGTCGACGGACTTCGGGCCCTCGAACGGCGGGGCCACGACGGGCAGGGCGTGCGGGATTGAGTGCGCGGCCACGCGGACCCACCCGGCGGTGTCCACGCCGTACACCCGGGCCAGCTGCTCGCGGACCCGGCGGTCGACGTCGGTGCCGGTGTCGGTCCCGAGCAGCTGGGCGCTGACCAGCGAACCCGGCCCACCGGGGACGTAGCCGGGCGCGACCGCGGAGATGACGGCCGAGTTCACGACCGGACCGGAACGGTCACCGTCCAGGTGCAGCAGCTTGGCCCGCGAGGAGGGGGCCGGCGAGGTCGTCGTGCTGTACCAGATCGTCGAGATCGCGTGGGCGTCCGGCGCCTTCACCCCCGGCACCAGGTGGGCCGCGGTGTGCGCGTCGGTCGCCACGACGATCGCCTCGCAGTTCACACCGCCCGCGACGGTCTCCACCACCAGCGACCGCGGCGCGAAACCGATGTGCCGCACCTTCGTGCCCGTGACCACGCTGCGCGCCGGCAGGGACGCGGCGAGCTGGTCGGGAACGGCCTGCATGCCGCGGGCGGGCAGCCCGGGGGTGCCGCGCAGGAAACTGCGCACCAGCAGGTCCACGAACCGGCGCGACGTCGTGCCGTCGACCTCGCCGAGGACGCCGGCCAGGAACGGTTCGACGACCGACCAGCGCAGTTCACCGTGCACCTCGGCCGCGTCCAGGGCGTCCGACCAGCCCGAGTCCGGGCCCTTGAGGTCCCCGGCGGAGGTCGTCCTGAGCGCCCAGCGGGCGACGGCCGCCTTCTCCCGGGCCGACCCGAGCGGGAACCGCAGGGCCTCCAGCACCGCCGTCGGGTGCCGGCGCGGGTCGCGCAGCGCGCTCACCCGGCCGCCCCGGTGCACCGCCAGGCCCGCGTCGAAGGGCTGCAGGTCCAGGGCCTCGAGGTCGAGGACCTTGGCGACCTCGGGGTAGGCGGGGTTCAGCAGCTGGAAACCACGGTCGACGCGGAACCCCCCGACCGTCTCGGACCGCACGCGCCCGCCGACGGTGTCCGCGGCCTCCACGACGAGGACGTCGACGCCGGCCGCGCTGAGGTGCTTGGCGGCGGCCAGGCCGGCCACCCCGGCGCCGACCACGACGACCTCGGCCGCCGATCGCAAGGCCGACGCGTGCGGGGACTCCGCTCCGTGCGGGGTGGGCGAGGTGTCATCGGGAGTGTTGCCAACGGTCACCCCCTGAGCGTATCGACCCTGTGGACAACGAGCGCGGCAGCTCCCGCCGTTGCGTCACCCTGTGCTGGTGACGACCATCGATCCGATCACCGGCCCCGTCCCCGGGCTCTCCGGGGCCGCCGGGGCCGCCGGGGTGCCGAGCCCGCTGCGGCAGTGGCGGCGCGCCACGCTGTCCGCGCTGGGCGACGACCCGCGCCGTCGCCCGCCGGTCGTGGACGGGTACGAGGTCGGCCGGCTGCTGGGGTCCGGTGGGTCCAGCGTGGTGTGGGCCGGCACCGGGGTCGACGGGGTCGAGCGCGCGCTGAAGGTGCTCGCCCCCGACGCCACGACCGACCTGCTGGCCGAGCTGTCGATGCTGCGCCGGGTCCGGCACCCGCGCGTGGTGGCGGTGCACGACATCTCCCGGGACACCTCCGGCGATCCCGACGGCCGGCCCGTCCTGGTCCTGGACCTGGCCGCGGGCGGCTCGCTGGCGGGTCTGCTGGCCCAGCGCCGGCGGCTGTCCGCCGGGGAGGTCTCCGGGCTGCTGGCCGTCCTGGGCCCGGCGCTGGAGGACCTGCACGCCGCCGGTGTCGTGCACGGGGACATCGCCCCGGGCAACGTGCTGCTCGACGCCCGCGGCGAGCCGCTGCTGGCCGACCTGGGCGTGGCCCGCGCCCTCGGCCGCTCGCACGGCAGCGTCCTGGGCACCCCCGGGTTCGCCGACCCGGCCGCGCTGGCCGGGGCCGGGGTGAGCGCCGCCTCGGACGTCTACGGGCTGGCGGCGCTGGCCTGGTACGCGCTGACCGGCGCACCGCCCACGGCCGCCGGGGTGCTGGGGGCCCGCGTCGAGCACCGCCGGGCCGTCAGCGACCTGTCCGCCGGCAACGGCGCCCCGGTCCTGACCGCGCTGCGGGAAGGCCTGCACCGCAGGCCGTCCCGGCGCCCCACCCCGGGCGAGCTGGCCGCGGCGGTGGGCGCGGCCGCCCGGCCTCGCCCGGTCCGCGGGCTGCACCTTCCCGCCGGCAGGCCCTCGCCGCACGGATCCCCGGCAGCCGAGGTGCCCCCACCACCGGGGGCGACCCGCCAGCTGTCCGCGGCTGCCACGACGGCTGCCACGACGGGTTCGCGGCAGGGGGCTCAGGAGGTGGCGGTCGCGCCGCCACCGGCGAGCGCCCGAGCTTCGGCGCCTGCCGAGCGCTCGCGCCGCCGGCCGGCCGGCGCGCGGGGTCCGGTGCGGCCGACCCCCGCGCCGCGGCGCCTCCCACGACTCCTCCTCGCGGTCGGAGCACTGCCGGTGCTCGCGGCGGTGGCCGTCGTCCTGGCGCTGCGCGCGGCCGGCGATCCGGCACCGGCACCGGCGCAGGCCGCGCCCGTCGCCGCACCGGTCGCCGCACCGGCACCGGAGGGAACCGGCGAGCCCGCTCCCGCCGAGCCGGCCCCCGCCGAGCCGGCCGGGGCTCAGGTGCTGCGCGGCGAGGACCCGCTCGCGGTGGTCACCGAACTGGCCGACCGCCGCGCCCGGGCCCTGTCGGCCGGCCAGGGCGGGGCGCTCGACCTCGTCGACGTGGCCGGCTCGGCCGCCCGCGCCGCGGACGAGGCGGTGCTGGCCGACCTCGCCGCGGCCGGGTCGTCGTTCGAGGCGCTGGCCTTCCACGTCGGCGCGGTGCGCGAACTCGAACGCACGGACTCGGACGGTGGGCGCTGGGTCCTCGAGGCCGACGTCGTGACCGCCGAGCACGTCGTCGTCTCGGCGGCGGGGACCCGCACGACCGTCCCCGCGGGCGAGCCGAGGACGTCGCGGCTGACGCTGCAGCGCGTGGCGGGGGAGTGGCGGATCAGCGCCGTCGGCTGACTGGCCGCCCTGCGCCGCCGGCAGCGGGTCAGGCCGTGGCGAGCCACTTCGCGATGGCGGTGACGTCGGGGTGGCGGAACTGGAAACCGGCGTCCTCGAGCACCCGGGGGACCACCCGCTGGCTGCCCAACGGTTGCCCGGCGAACTCCCCGAGGGCGACTTTCAGGGCGACCCCGGGAACCCGCAGCCTCGCCGGCCGGTGCAGGGCCTCGCCGAGCGCCGCCGTCACGGCCAGGTTCGTGGCGGGTTCGCGGCACACGAGGTTCACCGGGCCCGAGACGGGACGGGTGAGCAGGAACTCCAGGGCGGCGAGTTCGTCGGGCATCGAGATGAGGCTCCACCACTGCCGGCCGCTGCCCAGCGAACCGCCCAGGCCCAGGCGGAACAACGGCATCAACTGCCCGAGGGCCCCGCCGGTGGGGTTGGCCAGCAACCCGGTGCGGGCCAGGGCGACCCGGATCCCGCCGGCCGCCGCGGGGGCGGTCGCGGCCTCCCAGTCCTGCACGACCCCGGCGAGGAAGTCGGTCCCCCACGGGGAGTCCTCGGTCAGGACGGTGTCACCGCCGTCGCCGTAGGCGCCGATGGCCGAGGCGTTGACGAGCACCTCGGGGCGTTCGTCGAGGGCGAGCAGCGCGGCGACCAGGGTGCTGGTCGTCTCGGTGCGCGAGCGGGTGATGACGTCCTTGTAGGCGTCGTTCCAGCGCCGGTCGCCCACCCCGGCGCCGGAGAGGTTGACGGCCGCGTCCAGGCGCCCGAGCCGTTCGGGGTCGAGGGAACCCGTGCTGGGGTCCCAGCTGATCTCGTGGGGTTCACGTTCGGAGCGGCGGACGAGGACGAGCACCTCGTGGCCGGCGCCGCGCAGGTGCGCGACGAGGTGCCGGCCGATGAGACCGCTGGCTCCGCTGACGACGATGCGCATCGAAACTCCCAAGCTGGTTGCGGAAGCGGAACAGCCCCGCTCCCAAGGGGAACGGGGCTGCTCCGACGGGCCCGGTCAGAGGCCGAGTTCACCCTCGAACTCGCCGGCCTCGATGCGCTTCTTGACGGTCTGCAGGAAGCGCGCGGCGTCGGCGCCGTCGACGATCTGGTGGTCGTAGGACAGCGCCAGGTACATCATCGAGCGGATCGCGATGGTCTCCTGGCCGTCGACCACCAGGACGACGGGCCGCTTGACGATCGCACCGGTGCCGAGGATGGCCACCTGCGGCGCGTTGAGGATTGGGGTGTCGAACAGGGCCCCGATGCTGCCGGTGTTGGTGATGGTGAAGGTGCCGCCGGACAGGTCGTCCGGGGTGATCTTGCTGGCCCGGGTGCGCGCCGCGAGGTCGGCGATCTTGCGGGCCAGGCCACCGAGGTTGAGGTCACCGGCGTCCTTGATCACCGGGGTGATCAGACCCTTGGGGGTGTCGACGGCCATCGAGATGTTCTCGCTGCCGTGGTAGACGATGTTCTCGCCGTCGATGCTGGCGTTGAGCGAGGGGTGCTGCTTGAGCGCCTCGACCGTGGCCTTCACGAAGAACGGCAGGAACGTCAGCTTCGCACCCTCGGTGGCGGCGAAGTTGTCCTTCGCCCGCGCCCGCAGCTGCGCGATCCTCGTGACGTCGACCTCGATGACGGTGGTCAGCTGCGCGGAGTTCTGCAGCGACTCCTTCATCCGCTGGGCGATGACCTTGCGCAGCCGCGACATCTTCTCGGTGGTCCCGCGCTTGGGCGAGACCTCCACCGTCGGGGACGGCTTGGCGGCGGGCTCCTCCGCGGCGGCGGGCGCCGGGGCGGCCTGCTGGGCGGCGGCGGCCTTGGCCTGGTCCGCGGCCTCCTGCACGTCCTGCTTGCGGATGCGGCCGCCGACGCCGGTGCCGGTGACCGACGACAGGTCCACGCCGAGGTCCTTGGCCAGCTTGCGGACCAGCGGGGTGACGTAGGTGCTGCCACCGGTCGCCTCGGGCTGCGCCGGGGCCGGCTGGGCCGGGGCCGGCTGGGCGGGAGCCGGGGCCTGGGTGGCCTGCTGCGCGGGGGCGGTGGCCGGCTCGGCCTGGGAGCCCGCCGACGGCTGGGTCGCGGACTCGGCCTGGGACCGGGCGGCCTCGCGCTCGGCCACCTCGTCGGCGAGGGACTCCTCGGCCGGTGCGGAGGCCTGCGCCGGCGGGGCCGACTGCTGGGTGGGAGCGGACTGCTCGGAGGCGTCGCCGATGCGGGCCAGGTCGGCGCCGACCTCGGCGGTCTCGTCCTCGGGGACGAGGATCTCCAGCAGGGTGCCGGCGATCGGGGAGGGGATCTCGGTGTCGACCTTGTCGGTGGACACCTCCAGCAGGGGCTCGTCCACCTC
>NZ_JBJLSI010000040.1:0-42262 GCF_050871945.1 Kineococcus deserti
GGGCGTGGGCCCTCCACAGGGCGTGGGGCCTTCGCGGGGCGTGGGCCCTCCACAGGGCGTGGGCCCTTCGCGGGGCGTGGGCCCTCCACAGGGCGTGGGGCCTTCGCGGGGCGTGGGCCCTCCACAGGGCGTGGGCCCTTCGCGGGGCGTGGGCCCTCCACAGGGCGTGGGGCCTTCGCGCGGCGTGCGCGCTCCTCGCGGCGTGCGCGCTCCTCGCGGCGTGCGCGCTCCTCGTCGGTCTCTGGGCCGCTCATGGGCTCATCGTCGAGGCGCTTGTTCATACCGAGCAACCTGTTCGGCGCAATCAGATCACCGGCCGTCGCCCATAGCCCTGTTCACGCGGACAGTGGTCGACCACCGTGGTGCCGTCTTTGTCGGCAGCCCTCAGCGCGAGCGTCTGGAGAAGGCGGTCACCACTTCAGCTCGTCGTCTTCGTCCCGGTCGTCCAGAGCCGCACCTACAACGGGCGGGCGGCCGGTGGGTCCCCACCGAGCCACGTCGCCGGGCCAAAGATGCAGCCGGGGTGGGGCGGGCAGGGTCGAAAGGTCGGTGGTGACGTCAGCGATGGGAAGCCAGACCTTGTACCCGCTGCCGCCGATGCGGGGGGCATTCAGCACGACCTCGTCGGGGTGGTGGAAGCGGACCTCGACGGCCTTCGACGTCCAGGCGTAGGCGATGCCTCGCGCGCGGCCGGTGTACCCGTCTCGGAAGCGGGCGGTCACGACTACCTGCGGCCGGCCTGCGGCGGCTGGCACCACGACGTCAGGGCCCCGGTCCTGCCACGGAGCGGAGTTGGCCAGGTAGGTGTGCAGGTCGAACGGCACTGAGTCAGCGTACGGGGCGGCGGTCCTGCTGCGGCCGGCTGCGGCCATCACCGCGAGGCTCGCAGCGGCGTGATCGGGAAGCGGTCACGCAGACTGCGGCACGCCGCGTCCAGCTCGACCTCAGCCTGTGCCTGGCGTCGTTCACGGGCGCGGCGCAGGTCGACGACCAGGTCCTTGACGGTGTCCGGCATCGGCTGGGCCAGCGCGGCCTCCAGGGCCTCGCGGGCCCGCCGGTCACGGATCGCTTCGAGGCGGTCGGCGCGTCGTTCGACGTCGCTGAACACCCGCTCCAGGCCGTTCAGGCTCACGAGGATGCCCCACGGCCGCAGCCGCCACACCAGGACGGCCACCGGATCTGCCGGGGCTTCGGCCTGGATGTGCTGGGTCCCGTCCACGCCGAAGCGGAGCGCGTGCAGGACCTGCTCGGGGGTGGCCCCGGCCAGCCCGGCTACTCGGATCGCGTGGGTCAGCCCGGTGGGCCTGACGCCCAGCAGGGCCTGCAGGTATGGGGCTTGCTGATCCTCGCTCAGTCGGCGGGCTCGTCGACGCACTGCGGCCGACAGCCGTCCAGCCCCTCCGCGATGACTCCCGGGCACTTCCCGGCGAAGCCGTCCGGTGGCGGTCGTCAGCGGTGCCTCGATGTGCTTGTGGGGGTTAGGGGGTTGGTTTGAAAGTCTCTCTCTACTAACAGTTCTCTCCTCTTCGAGGAGAGAAACGTGGGGGGTGCGGTTTTTGCGCACAGGGCGCTGGAGGGGTCGAGCACCGTGGGCGATGGCGCTCTGGTGACGTTCGTAGTGGGCGGCCACCCGCGTCCCCGTCGCCCTGTGGCAGGGCGTCCCGGGGGCGACGTGGCAGCGCGGGCAGTGCACCGTCAGGACGGCCTCGCGGCCCGTCCAGGTCCTCGCGGCCCGCGACGGGGTCGTGGCCCGCGACGACGAAGGGGCCGGGGTTGGACGCCGACGAGGGCGGCGGGAGCGTCGCCTGACCTCGATCTCCTCGGCGGTCTGGCGACGGGTCGGCAGATAAACCGCCGAGCGGTTGCCCTCGACAGTCGAGGAGGCAGGGCGGGTCGCGGCGGTGGAGCCGGCCTCGGCCCGGAACAGCAGAGCGCGGTCCTGCAGCCAGGCCAGCCAGTGGGCGACAGTCCGGCGAGACCGGCCGGTGCGCTTGACCAGGACGGCCCACGTCGGTGCGGTGGTCCCGTCCTTGTCCTGGCGGACGTCGGCAGCCAGTGCCCAGACCAGGGCCTGGAGGGTGCGCAGCGCGTCGGCGCGCAGGCAAGCGACGTCGGGGTGGACCTCGACGGCTTGCACCCAGGCGGGAGCAGGCAGGGGCACCAGCCCTGCGCGGGCGGCGCGTAGGCTCGCCGGCGCAGGGGTCTGCGAAGCTCGCTGGCGCCGCCGGGAGGTGCGGGTACGGCGCAGCGACGGGGCGGCCACTACGAGTGGCCTTCACCCGCCTGGGGGTGGTCTCTTCGTGGCGTCGCTCGACGCCTCACCGTGCGCGTGCTTACTCTGGTCACGACCGCTCTCCGAACTAGGTCTTCGGGGGGTGGACCACTCACGAACTTGCCTTCGCGGGTGGCCGGGCCTCGTTGGGATTGCCGTCCCGACGGGGCCCTTGCTTGTGTCCGGTCTGATCGCTGCGTCGGCTGGGTGCAGTTCCGACACGCTGTCCATCGCCAGCGCGCAGAGCTGCGGCCCGTCGCAGTGCTCAGGTACCGTGGTTGTCGTGCCGCTGGGTAGGCGGCACGACAAGGGCAGGACCCGCAGCGCGGGGCCTGTGACTAGCGGGCCGGATGGTTGGCTGGACCTGGGACCGGGCCGCGATGACTCTGAGGGTCCTTCCGCCTGCAAGCGGGAGGACCCTCGTCGTTTAGGCGCTCTTCAACGGAAGCTCCTTCTGCTGAGGAAGCGAGGGCTCCACGAAGACCGGGCGGCCCTCGGCGTCAAGCTGCACCTGGTCCAGCAGCAGCTCCACGTAGGCGTTGAACGGCATGTTGAGCCGTCGACGTGCGGCCTGGGTCTTGTCCGCGACGGCGCGTCGTGCCGTCACGCGGGGCAGGGTCACGACGTCCTCGGTGAAGCGGCGTGCGCGGGGGCTGACCCCCTTCTCCCTGGGCATGTCTGTGATCCAACCCAAAAAAGGGTCGTTTGAGCAGCATCTGGCGCGGCGTGTCGCGCTCTCATCGAGGACGGTTTCCCATCCGTGCGGCTGGCCGGGGGAGTCCTCGCGTCCGACCCACGCCTCGCCCTCGCATCGATGGCGTGGCCGGTGCTCGATGTGGTGCTCGGCGGCCTGCAACGACGTCTCCATGTCGGGGGTCGACGCCTCGGCTAGCCAGCCGCACTCACACCAGGCGCGCCACCTCATCGGGACTCCCCGGCGGTGTGGGGCAGGGCCTCCAGGGTCTGCCCGCATCGTTCCAGCACCTCGCCGGCCAGGTGCTCGACGGCGCGGGCTTGGTACCAGCGCACCACGATCGTCTGGCGGATCGGATCGCGGTGCGGCAGCGTCAGCGCGACCTCCAGGTCCTGTTCGCTGACGCGCAGCTCCTTCATTGCCCGCGCGTGGGCGTCGAACGCGAGGTCGTAGTCCCACTCGACGCCTCGGCGCAGTTCCTCGTGCAGGTCCTCGTCGGGCATCGCTTCTCCTGGTGCGTGCGGAGCGCGCACGGGCCGTGCTGGTGCTCCTGCGTCGTGAGGCTGTGCACGGCCAGCGGGTGACTGGCGGTGAGCCGATGGGTGCTGGTGCGCTGCTGGCGGTGTGCAGCCGGACCGGTGGGTCTCGTCGTCCCCTTGTGGGCGGGGCCGGCCGTTGCGGAGCACGGCGCCGTCCACAAGGGGGCGAGGGGCAGCAAGGTCAGCGGGGGAGGTCGTCCAGGTCGATGAGGACTGGGGGGAGCGTGCGTGTCATCGGGCCTTGCCGCCTTCGACGTCCTGGGGCATGGCGCGGGCGATGGTGGCTGCGGCGGCGAGCCAGGCTCGCTGGGTGGCGGCGCGCAGTTCGCGCAGGCGCAGCGCCCCCTCGACCATGCCGGGGTCGTGGGGGATGGTGACCACCCGCTCGGGGGCCACCAGGTCCCGGTAGCCGGCCTCGATGGCGCGCAGGGCGTCGGGCTTGACGCTGCGGTCGGCCTGGGTGATGACCGCGACGGCGTCGCGGGCCAGCTGGGCGCCGTGGCCGCCGCGGTCGGTCAGGGAGTCCAGCAGCAGGGCGCCGGCCTCGGCGGTACCAGCCTGGGTCGTGGTGACCACGACGAGCTGGTCGGTGTGCTTGATCATCGCCCGCCACATCGGGTCCGACTCGTCGTTGCCGCTGTCCATGACGATCAGGCGGTAGAACTTCGAGACGATCCGGTGGACCTCGTCGACGTCGGGGCCCAGCACCCGGCGGTCGGAGGCCAGTCGGCGCGGCTGGGACCGCAGGACGTCGAACCGGTCGGCGCGCTGGTGGTGCAGGAACGCGGTGAGGTCGGCGGCTCGCGCCGACGGTCCGCCCAGCGGCCCGGTGTTCTCCAGGAGGTCGAGGATGGTGGCCTCGTGGTTGGCCTGTTCGGTGCGCCAGCCCAGCGTGCCGCGCAGGGGGTTGTTGTCCCATGCCAGCGTGGAACTGCCGTAGTGGGCGAAGACGGCGGCGAGCATGGCCGTGGTGGGCGTCTTACCGGCCCCGCCCTTGCCGTTGACGACGGCGATGGTGCGCGGTCCGGTCCACGTGGTGGCGGCGGCCGCCTCGTCGGCGCGGTAGGCGAGTTCGCGTTCGTCGGGCCGCAGGTGCGCGCCCATGAGGTTGAGGGCACCGCGCCAGCCTCGGGTGGCTGGCTGCGCGGCCGGGTCATGCTCGGGCAGGAAGGTCACCCGCCCGGTCAGGGTGCGGTTCACCGTCGCCTCGCTGGTCTGCGGCCGAGGCGGGGTCACGGCCTCAGGCGCGGTCGGCGACACCGGCTGTGCCTCTCGCCCAGCGGTGGGTATCTGCGGCCGCCGCAGTCGGAACCGACGCTCGGCGCGTTCCAGGTCGTCGGCGGGCTGGGAGATGGGCGGCGCCTTCGGCAGGTTCAGGGGCGGAAGGTCCGCCTGCTTCGGCCTGAGCAGGCGCCGCTTGCCGGCGCTGTCCGGGGCGGTTCCGGTGCGCTGGTCCAGGGCCGCGGCGGCGGTGCGCAGCCGCGAGCCGGCGCTTGGTCGCGGCGTCGTCGGGCGTGCCTGGGTCCTGGGAAGGTCCTCAACAGAGCCGGGGTCTTCCTCGCTGGCTGGGGCGTTGAGGACCGACTCGGGCGCGGGAGCCGACTGCGCGGGGACGTGCCCGTCACCGTCCCCATCCCCGTCGTTGCCGCCGTCGGTGACGGGCTCGTCGGCAGGCGGCGCCTGTGTCTCGGTCGCGCTCGATTCGGTCACGGTGAAGGTCCGCTCGATGCCGTCAGCGGCGAGCACGACGGTGAGCGGGGTGCTGCTGCGCTGGGCCAGCAGGCGGGCCTGCTTCATCGCCACCCGCTCGGCGGCCTGCACGTCGCGGCACTCCCAGACCTTGCTGGTGTCCGCGTCCGGTGCGTTCAGCGTGAGCATCACCTCGCCGTCGGGGTCGACGACGACCTCGAATCGGTGGGTGTTCGACGGTTCCAGGGTGGTCAGGTCGATGGTCATGGCGTCTCCTTCGAGGTCGTCGATCACAGCTGCGCGGACGTGGTTTCGGTGACGAGCCATCCGCCGTCGGGCGCGGGGGAGAGGGTTAGGTAGAGCACCTGCTCGGGGTAGGTGGTGGTGCTGGTCCAGCCGTCGGCGCCGTGGGCGGTGGTGGTCACCGTGACCTCACGGGCCGCCACGGTGGCGGTGTCGGGGTTGTCGACGGCGCTGAGGGCGACTGCTTGCGCGGTCGTCCAGCCGGCGTGGCCGGTCAGCTCGGCCCAGGCTGCGCCCCCGCCGCCCAGCGGGCCGCCGCTGGTCAGGGCCTCGGCTAGCTCGGGCGCGGCGAAGGTCGCGGAGCGGTGCTGGGCATCGACAGGGCTGGTGTCGGTAGTGGTGTCCATCTGCCAGCTGGCCTGGGCGAACTTCTCCGCGACGATGGACGGGTCGTCCTCGACGGTCCACGTCAGGGCCGGCAGGTGGGTGGTATCCGGTGTCCATCGCTGGATGACGGCCGGGGTTCCCGGCTGAGCGGCCTGGTCCGTTGCCGTTGCCGCTGGCGTCGAGGCCGGAGTGCTGGGCGCGGCCGTCGCGGTGCTGGTGCTGCGGGCCGGGGTGCTGGTGGGGACGTCGGCCTGTTCTGCCTGGTCGGTTTTGCCGGAGCAGCCGGTGGCGATGGTCAGTGCCAGCAGCGCCGCGACGGCGGCGGTGGTCTTGCTCATGGCAGCGGAACCCTCACAGCGAGCGAGTAGGAGGTGCGGGCGGTGGTGATGCGGGCTGATAGCCCGGTGCGGGGTTCCTCGATCATTTTTCCGTCGCCGACGTACATGGCGACGTGGTTGGCCGAGGCGATTCCGCCGTAGAACAGCAGGTCACCGGGTTGCAGGGGGCCGTTGACCTGGTACTGCTGGAGGGCGACGGCCTGGGCGCGGGCGGTGCGCGGCAGGGTGAGCTTGCCGCCGGTGCCCTGGTAGAAGCCGTACTGGACGAAGCTGGAGCAGTCCCAGCCGATCGTGTTCGCGCCCTGAGCGAAGCCGCGGGAGGGGCCGTTGACGGTGCCGCCACCCCAGCTGTAGGGCGTGCCCAGCCGGGCCTGCAGGGCGTCGATGACAGCGGCGTAGTCGCCGGTTCCGACGCTGGTGAGGGTCGCGCCGTACCCGGCGGCGATGGCCAGGATCTTCGGGGCGTAGGCCTGGGTCTCGGCGTAGGGCGGGACTCCGCCGTACCTGGCCACGGCTCCGGGGCCTGCGTTGTAGGCGGACAGGGCCAGGACCTGCACGTCGCCGGTGGCGCGGCCGGCCTCGACGAGGTCCCTCATCTGGGTCACCAGGGCGCACATGAACGCGGCCTGGGACTGGATGGCGTCGGCGGGGTCGAAGACGCTGGCCACGCCGTCGCCGTTAGCGTCCTGGCCCCAGGTCGCCCACGTTCCGGGCATGAACTGGGCGATGCCTTGGGCTCCGACCGGGGAGGTGGCGTTGGGGTTGAAGCCGGACTCCTGCTTGCCCTGGGCGGCCAGCAGGACTGCGGGCATCTCCGGGCACAGCGTTCCGGCCTGGTTGTAGAGCGGGATCAGGTTGGCGGGGACGCCGGACTGGGCGGTCAGGGTGCCGCCGATGCTGCCCTGTTCCTCGGTCGCGGCCTGGTTGATCATGGGCAGGAAGACGGCGATGGCGGCGATGACGGCGACCACGATGGCCGCGACGAGCACCACGGTGGAGGCCGAGACCCCGGTGAGGGCCGCCAAGGCTGCGGCCACGAAGCGCGTGACGGCGTTGACGGCGGCCGTCGTGGCACGGGCGGTGATCGAGCGGCCGGCCGCCAGGCCGGCGTCCTTGGCTGCGGTGGCGGTGCTGCGGGTGGCCAGGGCCTCGGCGGCACGGGCGCGCTGGCCCGCACCGACGATGCTGGTGGCGCGCAGGCTGCCGCCTAGAGGGCCGGCCTGGGCTGCCCGCTGTCCTTTGGTGGCGCTCTGGACAGGCTTGGCGCCCTTGAGGGTGCTGGTGCGCTCTGCGGTGCCGGGGCGCGTCTTACGTGCTCGCTCCTCGCGGAACCGCAGCGTGGGGGCCGCGCCCCGGGAGGTGCTGGTGGGGGCGGTCGAGCCTGGGTGTGAGGGCCGCCCCCACTTCTTCAGTTGGGAGGGGAGCCCTTTGGTCAGGCCCTGCAGGTCCTGGCTGGTCTGGTCGACGGAGTCGTCCTGACTCTGCAGCCGGTGGGCTGCGAGCTGTGCGCTGGTCACCGCAGCGCGCAGGGGCAGGACCTGCTGCGCGCGGTCGGCGGCGCTCAGCTCACCGAACTGGAGCGTCAGCTCCTCGGTGGTGCGCTGGGCGGGCACCTCACTGCTCCCCGAACTTGGTGGACAGCAGCTTGTAGAGGGGGCCGCTCTGGACCATCTGGTTGTCGAAGGGGATGTAGGCGTTGCCCGACTTCAGCAGTCCTGTGCCGGGCAGGACGCCCTGGAAGAACTCGCGCTGCGTCTCGGACATGCGCAGCATCTCCCGCAGCGTGTCGGCGTCGCCGGGGGCCTGGTTCAGCAGCAGCAGGAAGTCGGTGTTGCCGATCATGTAGCGCGCGACGTCGTTGTTCAGCAGCTCCTCGATGTTCTGGGTGATCCCGGTCATCATCAGACCCCACTTGCGGGCCACCTGGTAGAAGTTCAGGAAGTCTTGGGCGATGCCGTCGACGCGGAACATCATGTGGAACTCGTCGATGTAGAGCCAGGTCCGCCGTTGCTGGGCGCGGTTGGCGGTGACGCGTTGCCAGACCTGGTTGAGGATGATGCTCATGCCGATGACCTTCATCTCCGAGCTCAGCTGGGAGATGTCGTAGGTCGTCAGCCGGTTGTTCAGCTGCACGTTGGTCTGCTGGGCGAAGGCTCCCAGGGAGCCGTCGGTGTAGATGTCCAGGGCCGCGGCCAGCTCTCGGGCCACCGGGTCCTCCTGGCCGGCCAGGTCGTCGCGCAGGTCGGTCAGCGTCGGCATCGGCACGTTGTCCGGGTCGGCGGCGTAGGCGCGCAGCAGCCGGGCGGTGCTGCGGTCGATGCAGCCGTTCATGGTGCTGGACAGGCCGTCTGCGCCGCCGATCAGTGCTCCCACCAGGTGAAGCACGAAGGTGCACTTGGCGGTGATGGGGTTCTCGGCGGTGGTGTCGAGGTCGATGTCCAGGGCGTTGATGTGCGTGCTGCCGCCGGGGCTGACGCCGATGATCTGACCGTGCAGGGCCTGGGTCTCGACCAGGTACTCCCGCTCGGGGTCGATGATGATGATGTCGTCGTCGGTGTTGAGGTAGGTCCACAGGATCTCGGCCTTGGCGGCCTGGCTCTTGCCGTAGCCACTCATGCCCAGGAAGAAGCCGTTGCCGTTGGCGTTCGTCGTCCGGTCGGCCAGGATCGGGTTCCCGCTCTTGGTGTTGACCCCGTAGAAGCAGCCCGTGGGCTGCATGAGTTCCTGGATGGCGAACGGGTGCATCATCGCCACCACGGAGGTCGTCAGCGTCCGCTCCATCGGCAGGCGGCGGGCACCCAGCGGCAGCACCGTGCGCAGCCCGTCCAGGCACATCCACGACACCACCTCCCCGGTGCAGCTGTGCCCGCGCAGCTTGGTGGTCACCTTCTCCCTGAGCGCGTCGAGGGCTTCCTTGCTGGGAGCGCTGAGCCCGATGCACGTCTGGGTGGACCACAGGCGCTGGTTGCTGCCCTCCAGGTCTTTGCGCAGCTCCAGGGCGTCCTCGCGGGCCTTGGTCAGGACGTGGGGGATGAGGTCGAGGCTGTAGTTGGCCTTCTTGGCCTTCTTGACCTCGTCGAGGTACTGCATCTCCAGGTTGGCGATCTGCCCGTTGACCAGGTCCAGCCCTTCGGCGGCGTCGTAGCTGCGCAGGTGCGTGGTGATCACCAGGTCACCGCGCACGTCGGCCAGGTCGGCCACGACCCGGTCGCTGAGCCATGCCGGTAGGCGGCGCAGCCAGATCGTCGTGTGGAAGGTCTGGCGGCCATCGCTGGTCAAGACCAGGTGGTCGAGGTTGTCCTGCACCGTCCAGGGGGCGATCAGGTCGCGGCTGCTGGTCTTCTTGCCGGCCAGGTCCTGCTCGTCCCACTGGAAGGCGGCGCCGGGACGCACCAGGCCGCTCAGCAGCTCCAGTCGCTCGGCCCGCTCCAGCCGTCGCACCTCGCACCCGATGTTGCGCAGCACGGTCGCGGTCTCGTTGATGACGGCCGCCAGCCGTTGCTGGGCTGCGCCGGCGTCGGGCTCGTGGGTGAGGGTGAAGGTCAGGTAGCGGCCGGTCAGGACGTTGCCGCGGCTGGCCGAGAGCTTGTGACGAGTGTGCTTGTTGAACTCCTCGCGCCACTCGTCGTCGTCGTCGCCGGTCAGCTGCATCCGAGACATCCGACCGAAGGCGTCGGACTCGACCTGGGTGTTGACCACGGACTGCTGGACTTCGACGTTGGGGCTGAAGGAGTTCAGCCAGCGCGCCCACCGGTTGAGGATCTTCTCCTGGACCTCCTGGGGAGCGGCCGTGTAGGAGATGTCACCGATCTCGGCGGTGACCGACCACGACTCGTCTCCCAGCCAGGCCACCCCGTTGTCCAGCATCGCCTCGTAGGCCAGGACGCTCTGGGTGGAGCGGGGGGAGTGGCGGCGCTGTGGTTGGTCGTCGTTGCGTCGGCCCAGCCGCCACTTGCGCAGCTTGCCGAACCTACCGGCGGGGTGCACGGTGCCAGTGGAGCCCGATGCCTCGCTCGAGATCACGGACAGCGCGGCGGACTGCCCGCTTGCGGCCTCGGTCACGGCCAGCGCGTCCCGGGGCCTGACGTTCGTGGAACTCATAGCGGAGGACCTTCTTTCCTGCGTAACGCTGGTAGATGTAGGGAAAGAACTTTTCGGGTTTCAGTTCTCTCGGTCGCCACCATCCCCAGGCGGCGAAGGGAAGCATGATGATGAAATCGACGTAGACGATGGCCTCGCGCGCGTGGAACCACAGCAGCACCGAACTGAGAGCGAGAAGCGGAGCCGCCGCCAGTACCGAGATCATCTGCCGCCAGCTGAGACGGGCGATGACTTTTGCCTCGAAGGCTCGAATTTCGCCGTAGACCTTCATCTCCAAGGCCATGACTACCGGTCTCCGATGATCTTCTTGGAAAGGGTGGAGGCTCCGAAGATCACGCCCGCCAGCACGAGCGGCCCGACGAAGAACTGTCCGAGGTTGTTGACCACCAGGTCCATGACGTCGGAGTCGGCATTGATCTTCATTCCGTCAGACGCCCAGCTCGCCATGAGGGCCTGGTACATCTTCAACGAGATCAGCAGTACCGCCCCCTGGAATGCGGTCGACGCGTAGGACTTGACGTATCCGTAGGGAATGTCCTTCGTTTCCTCCATCCCCCAGAAGGCCACTGGCAGGGAGACGAAGCAGGTCATCACGTACAGCTGCAGGAAGCGCACGAAGATCAGCACGGTGGTCAGGGCCGAGACGATGGTGGCCAGCAGGAAGGGGATCAGCAGCAGGATGATCACGACGAGCTTGTCGCTGAGGCCCAGCGATCCGATCTGGTCAGAAAGCTCCTCTCCCACACGCGTTCCGGAGGAGCCGCCGCCGCCGAAGTTGACGTTGTTGGCGGCCACGGTCACCTCGCGGACGATCTCGTCGATGGCCTTGAGGATGTGGAGCGCGTTCTGTGTGATGGTGATGACGATGGCGATGCGGAACATCGCCGCGGCGATCATCCGGACTCCGAGCTGCTGGTCTCCCATGTCCATCCGGGTGGCGCCGGTCGAAATCGCCAGGACCGACACGATCGACAGGACCACCGCAGTGACGGGCAGAACGGCCGTTTCGTGCAGTGTGACCGCGGCCTGGTAGAGCGAGGAGTTGTACTGGTCAGGGCTGAGCAGCAGGTCCTTGCTGACGTTGCCGAAGCCTCCTTGAGTCAGGAGGTTCAGCATCGTGCGGATGATGCCGTCCATTCACAGCGCGATTTGGTTGAACAGCTGCGCCGCGGCGATGATCAGCCCGCCGCCGACGATCTGCCAGATGCCGGCCTGGCTCTGCGGGCCATTGTTGTCTTTGAGGCCGCCGGCAAGGACGATGACGCCCCAGACCAGCCACAGGCCGCCGCCGATGGTGGCGAACTTGACGATGAGATCGAGAACCGAGTCGAGCATTTCGTGACCCTCCAGTGGTTGCGGGGCCGATGACTGGCCCCTGCCTTACGGACATTAACAGTCGCTTGCGCTTGTTGCAAAGCGTAAGCGAGTGGCGCAAGAGGTAGAGTTCCCTCGTGTCTTCCCCTGCGCGTGAGTCGATCGACCCGGTCGACGTCTTGAACACCCTGAACGGTCGCCGCTTCGAGGTCTTCCGCGTCCTGGCCGCCTCCCCGGAGCCGCTGGCCGTCGTCGACCTGGCTCAGTTGCTTCCGCCTCAGGGCAGCGGGTCCTTGCACCGTGATCTAGCCGCGCTCGAAGGTGTTCACCTCGTCACCGGCTCCCCTCGCCCGGAGAAGCGGCAGCAGGGTCAGCGTGTGCTCTACAGCGCATCGTTCGCGCCGCTGCGCGAGGTCTTGACCTACTTCCTGCAGCGCCTCAGCTGACGGCCAGCCGCCGGCACGGGGCGTGGGCCAGCGACCCACGCCCCGCCTAGCTCAGCCGACGTCGCTGAACGCCTCGGCGTAGGCGGCAGCCGACTTCGGCATCCGCGTGTCGCCGAGCAGGGCCCAGTTGTTGTCGTCCTTGTCGATCTCGAAGATCGTCTCCGCGACGACCTGACCGGCTCCGGGGCCGGCGTGCTGGGCGAACTCCTCGTACATGCCCTCGATGAAGTCGGGCGAGTCGCCGTTCTTGGCGCTGCCGTTCCACTCCGGCAGGGCCATCGGCACGCCGGCGTCCTCGGCCTCCTGGCGGTGCGCTTCCAGGCCCTTCGGCCCGCCGCCGCCGTCGCGCTCGTTCAGGCCGGCCTCGAACTCTGCGGTGGTCGCGGCGTAGGGGTAGTGGTTGTAGTAGTCCACCCCATAGACGTCCAGGTCGCCCTTGACGATGAGGTCGGCGGAGTTGCCGTCGTAGCCGTTGCTCTCACGGTTCATCGTCAAGGTCAGCAGCGCCTGGGGCAGGATCTCCTTCTGCAGCTTGCGGTACCTCGACCACGCCGCGCGCATGTCGTCGGTCTCGCCGGCGGTGACCGACCACGCGAACCAGTTGCCGTTCAGCTCCCAGGCCAAGGACACGAACAGCTCCCCGTCACGCTCACCCCAGCCGTTCTTGATGTTGGTGAGCTGCTTCTTCCAGTTCGCGTCGTAGTCGCCGGCTGCGGCCTTGGCCCACGAGCCACCCTCCTCGAAGGGGGAGACCGACACGATCAGCGACTTGTTCCAGTTGGCCTGGCTGTACTCTCCGCCGTCCTGCAGCTGCGGGACGTCGATGCCGTTGGTGCCACCGTTGGCCCAGGTCGTGGCGACCTCGGCCTCGGCGCCGCGCAGCTTGGCGATGCCGTCCGGGTTGCCGGAGGCACCGGAGAGCCAGTCGCCGTCGGCTACGTCGGCGCGGGTGATGCCGCTCGACGAGCCCGACGACTCGGTCGACTCGGTGGAGTCATCGTCGGAGTCGTCGGAGTCGTCGCCGCCGCACTCCGACGCGGCGGCTGCGGCCTTCTGGCGCACCTCCTCGCTGAACGTGGGGGCCGCGGTGGGGCCGTCACTGACGGCGTAGTCCTCGGCCTGCCCACCCTCGTCAACGGCACTGGTGCTCGGGGTCACCACGCACATCTCGCCGCCCTCGGCGGCCTCGGTGTCGTCATCGCCGTCCGCACCCGGCGAGGTGGTGCTCGACGAAGGGGACGTGGTCGCCGTGGCCGTCGGAACGCTCTCGGCGTCCTCGTCCTTGGACTGCGCCTGGTCTTCGGCGCCGTCCGAGCTGGTCGAGGTCGCAGAGCTGGTCGACGTCGAGGAGTTGGCGGTGCTGGACGGGGAGGGCTCAGGCGTCGAGTCCTCCCCGCTCTCTGCGTCGGCTTCGTCGTCCGTCGTCTCCTCGGCACTGGAGTCCTCGTCCCCACCCAGCCCGATCTTGTCCAGGAGCTGACCCCAGACCATCGAGACCCAGCCCTGGTCGTCCGGGTCGGCCGCACGGGGAGCCTGCTCGGGCAGGAGGAAGACCGTCTGGGAGGTGTTGGTCGCCTCGACGGTGACGGTGGTCTCCCCGTCGGCCTGCGTCTGCTCCAGGTCGGCATCGGCGCTGGGCACCATCGCGCCGTCCTTGAGCGAGGCCGCGCCGGCGGCTACGGCCTCCCCTTCAACGGTCAAGGTCAGCTCCCGGGCCTTGGGGGTCGCCCCATCGCCGGAAGGCATCTGGAAGAAGGTCAGCATCGTGCCCCCGCCGGGGACCCCGGCGGTGAACAGGCGGGTGGAGTCGTCGCTGCCGGTGACCGACACGTCAAGCCAGTCGTTCGAGGTCGTCATCTTGGCCTCGTCGGTGCTTGCGGCCGAGGCGGTCAGCGGCTGCGCGGCCAGGAGGAAGCCGGTCATCGCTGCTGCGGCGGCGAGGGTCCGGCGGGATCGCGAGCGGGTGCTGTGCGGGGTGGGAGGTGTCACCACTGGCTCCTTCTGCTCAGATGGATGGACGCCCCCCGACGGCTGACGCGGCAACGACGTCCGCCGGGGGACGGTGAGCAGGTCTCAGGTGGCACGACGAGATGGGGTTGCAGCCCCACCCGTCGTGAGGAAGGCGCGACCGGTCGATGGATGCCGGTTGCGCTCTCCTGTCCCTCTGAGACCTAGGTGGTGGGCTGGAACCCCCGTTCTGGTCCACCACCGTCCACGAGCCGCACGCGACTCGTACGCCCTCACGCGTAGACAGGTCTACACATCAAGGCGTTGGAGACTGTACGTCATCTCCACACACTTGTGTGTGATCACGACAACGCGACCCCGGTAGCTGCAGCGAGTCCTAGGCTGTGGGCTCCCGTCGCACTCGACCCTGCTTGGAGGCTTCATGGCACCCGTGGACGATCGCGGGGTTTTTGCCGAACGCCTCGACAAGCTGTTCCAGGAGATTCTTCACCCTGACGGTCGACAATTCAGTTTGACCGAGGTTGCCGAAGGGACGGCCAAAGTCGGCCCCGTTGCCGTCACACAGCAACACCTTTCCCGATTGCGCAACGGCGCCAGTCGAAACCCGGGCCTGGAGCAAATCACCGCTATCGCACGCTTCTTTGGCATCAGCCCCAAATACTTCGTCGGCGACGACGAAGAGGTGGAGCGCATCCACGCCGAGTTCGACCTGCTACTGGCCATGCGCGACAAGGGCGTCAAGGACATCGCCCTACGCGCCTCCCGCATGGACACCGAGAGCATCCGGCTCCTGCGTAGCGCGATCGAGGGCCTGGAGTCCATCGAGACCCTGCGCGCCAAGAACCCCTACCGTCCCCGCTCTCGCACAAATACAGGTAATACCGACAGGGAGTCGCGGCAAGACTCGGACGAGTGATCGCCTTCACCGCAAGATCAACGGGATGGCTGCCTCACTCGCTGCCCGGTACTTGCGCATTGAATCAATGCTCCGCGGGGTGGGCCGTTTCACGATCTCGGCACAGCGTGTGCATACTCCCTGAGTCTTGCCAGACTCCAAGGAGACCCCCGCTCCATGATCCACGGCACGCTGCTTCACCCTCGCCGCTCCACGGTTGCCTCGACCGGTCAAGACCATGGTCTGCCGGCCAAGTCGCTGCGGCGTCGCCTGCACGACCGCCTGCTGCTGCTGCGTCTGCAGGCCCGCGACGTGCCGAACTGGTGGCGACACCGGCCGTTAGTTCAAGGCCTCGATCTGCCCGGGGACGCGACGCTGGCTGACCTGCTCGACCTCATGCAGGAGCGTCACCACCGTGAGGTCATCGTCCACCTGGTCCCTCGGTCACTGATCTGCACCAAGGCCGGCCGTGACGACGCGCGGGCGGCCTGGGTCGCCCTCGATGACCACGACCTCCTGCTCATCGACGAAGCATCGAACTTCGACACCCGTGAGCACGACGTTCTCCACGAGATCGCGCACATGCTCTTGAAGACCGACTGCGCCCTGCTGGCTCAGCGCCTCCACGGCTTCGACAGCGCAGCCCAGCAGCGGATCGTCAACGCACGCCCGATGGTCAAGGCTCGCGGTGACTGGTTGCTGGCTGAGGAGCGCGAGACCGAGCTGCTGGCCACGATGATGCGGCGCCGGTTGACTCCGACCAACCCGTCCAAGCCGTTCGAGGGCACGGCTCTGCTCGACGCGCGTCTTAAGCGGATGCTGGGGTGCGACACCGAGGCCAGCCCGGAGGCGGGCCGCGCGTGATCGTCAAGATCGCTTCTGACGTCGCCTTGGTCTTGTCGCTGTGGTTCATCGCCCGTGCGGTGTGGGCTGGGCGCCGTAACGGCACCGACGGGGAGAAGTCGCTGCGGATGCTCGTCATCATCGGCGCCGGCGCCCTTGCGCTGATGCTGAACATCAACGGCGTGGCCGCCGCGGTCACCGAGCACACCGGCTGGAACTGGCTGGCGGGCCTCGCCAAGCACCTCATCGCCTTGGTGAGCCTGGCCGGTGGCATCGCCGCCACCGAGGATCTGCGTCGTGCCCGCCCCCGCCACCGGCCCCCGAGCGCCCTTCGCCGGGTGCGCCGCTGCACGCCTCTGCTGGCTGCGGCGATGATCGGCTGCGTTGCTGTCTCCTCCGACCCCTACGCCACGGTCGCCATGACCGAGGGGCTGGGCGGCCCCGCCGGCCTCGTCTACTGGTCGTTGTTCCTGGCCTTCTTCTTCACCACCTGCGTTCCGTTCACGACGACCTGGCTGAACTTCCGCGCCCATCACCCCGAGCCCAGCGACCGACGCGCCGGCCTGAACTTCCTGGCTGTGGGCACCATCGCGGGCAGCGTCTACGCGGTGTGCAAGCTGGTCATGGTCGCTGACCTCGCCGGGGACTACCTGCCGCGGCTGGCCGATGCCGCGACCAACATCGCCGTCCTCGTCATCGCTGTTGCCATGTCCTACGGCTGCTGGCGCTCCCGCTTCACTCCGCAGCACGGCTGGTTCGCCACCCTCACCGCCGCCACCGCCGACCTGACCCGCGCCCGTCACCTGCGCCCGATCACTACCGCCCTGCGCAAGGCCGCCCCCAACGCCGGCGTCGGGTTGACCGTCCTGTCCCCCGACCTGGTCCTCAGCACCCGCGAGACCACCATGCGCGACGCCATCACCGATCTGCGGGACTGGATCGACCCCAGCGACGCCACCGCGGTCCGCGCCGCGCTGTCCCGGCTGCGCGACGATGACGCCCTGATCGCCGCCGCAGTCCTCGAACTCGCCCGTCGCCGTCGCTTGGACGGCGCCGCCCCGCTGCACTCCAGACACAGCACTCCACGCCACGACGACCGGGCCATGCTGCAGCGCCTGGCTTCGTCCTGGCCGGACGCGCTTGACCTAGCCGATGCCGCCGAGACCGATCAGACCGCCTCCGGTCTCAGCAGGCGTGCGAGCACCCCGTGAGCCGCCTGCCTCTGACCTCGGCCACCGTCGTCCCACCTACGACTCCTGCGGAGAGCGCCCTGTCCAGCAACACCGCCGCCGGTCTGACCTCCCGGTTGGCTCCTCTCGACCCACCTGACGGCTCTCGCCCCGATGCCTTGGCCCGGCTGGTCTCCGAGATCACCTCTCCCTCGCGCGTGATGGCCGTGGTGCAGACCCTCGTCGCCTTCGACTCCTGCACCACCACGCGCGGCGCGGTGGGGCTGGCGGCCTGGACAGCAGGCATGACGGCACTGGTGCCAGACCTGTTCGTACGCTGGGGCGCAGCCCGCGGCCGCTGGAGTGACCGTGACGTCAGCCAACGTCACCAGCGCACCGTGCCGATCCTGTTCGGCCTGACCTCGTGCGTGCTGGGTCTGACCGGCCTGCACTTCCTGGACGCACCCGACGCGATGACGGCCGCGGTGTGGGCGCCCATCGCCTCCGTGCCCGCCTTCTTGGCCGTCAACCACTTCTGGACCAAGCTCTCGATCCACGTCGGCTGCCTCGCCGGTGGAGTCGTCGTCACCACTGCGATGTACGGGCCGACGGCCCTCCTCGTAGGCGTCCCCGCTCTGGCCGCCACCGGCTGGTCACGCCGGAAACTGCGTCACCACACCCTCGGGCAGATGCTCCTGGGCGGCGTGATCGGCGGCAGCATCACCGCAGCCGTTTACCTAGGGCTTCGATGAAGCAGAACAGCTTGGCCGCGACGTAGCAGGCATCACGTCGGAACGCCGTCCGACTGCCACTGAGCCACGGTGGCGTTGCCGTTCGGCAGCGTTCCGTAGCGCAGCACCCCAGCCGCGGTGAAGTTCGACTCCTGGCCGGCAGCCCAACGCCCACCGAACCACTTGGTGATGCTGCGGTGCCCACCGATGGTCCAGCGCCGCTCCGGGTCGTCGGAGTGGTGCTGGAATCCGGTGCGACGATGCCAGATCCCCCGCGTGTTGGTGTAGAAGACGGTTCGTTGGTCCTTGCTGTGGTTGACGATGTCGACACCCCAGCGGACCTGCCATGCGGTGCGGCCCAGGACGTCGTCCCTGCCCGTCGAGATGACGCGCAGGGCTGCGGCGTAGCTGATGGCTCCGTGCTGGACTCGCGTCTCGTCGAGAACGGTGGTCAGGACCGTCCCGACGGGCGGGGGGTAGGCGGCGGCGGCGTCGGCGAACACCAGCCCCGCGGTGCCGGTGAGGCCGGTGGTGGTGAGCGCGGTGAGTGCCTGTCGACGGTTCATGTCTGACGCCTCTCTGCGTGAACAGCGGCCCACGAGGAGGCCGCTTCTAGATGGACGCCGTGGTGGCTTTCACGGTTCCAGACCCGCGCCCTGGGGTCGGAGTTCGCGCTGTGGCGGGCGCCGATGAGCGGCCTCACATGCGGACGCCCCCGCCGGCTGCGGCAGCAGTGGTGGGGGCGTGTGCGCTGGTGTCACTTCGAGGCGACGCGGTCGCCGGTGTAGATCGGAAGCTTGCGCGACCGGAAGGGTCGGCAGCCCCGCAGGAAGTACAGGCACTCATCGTCAGGGAGCCGGCCGATCTCGTCGGGGGTCATCAGCTCACGCTTGACGTTGCGCAGGCTCCGAGACCAGGACCCCTGCGAGCCCTTGCTCTGGCTGGTCTCCTCGACCTTGATCGTCTCGCTGCCCAGGCGTTTGGACAGGTACTCGGCGGTCTCGGTCTCGTTGCCGCCGAGGAACAGCAGGCTGTCGCAGTTGCCCAGGACGGTCTGCCAGTCGTCCTTGTGCAGGCTCTTGAGCTGGGCGAGGTTCTGCACGATCACGACGGCGTTCATCCCTCGGCTGCGGATCGTGGAGATCAGCCGTACGAAGTTGGGGATCTGGCCGATGTTGGCGTACTCGTCCAGCCAGCACTGGATGGGCACCGGCAGGGCGCCGCCGGGTGAGTGGTCGGCCAGGTAGACGTTCGTGGTGAACACGGCCTGCCAGAACATCGCCGCGATGAAGTGGAAGGCCCCGTGGGTGTCCGGCAGCAGGCAGAAGACCGCACCCTTGGTGGCCCCGAGCTGATCCAGGGCCAGGGTGTCGTCGCTCATCAGTCGGCGGATCTCGGGGATGTCCAGGACCGACAGGCGCACGCCCAGGCTGATGATGACGCCCTTCTTCGTCTCCCCGGCGCCCTGCTGGAAGATGCGGTACTGGTCGACGGTGAAGCGCAGACCGTCGCGGGTCCGCTCCGACTCCGCGGCGCTCAGGCCGGGGACGGGCTGCCAATCTTCGAGGAGCTGACGGACCAGCTTCATCTTGTCGTCGACCTCGGAGGTGAAGTCGTCGTTGCGTTCGGCGGCCTCGAGCTGCTTGGCCAGGTCGACGACGTGCACCAGCGACGGCGGCTCCTCGGCGTCGTCGTGCATGAAGTAGACGTAGGCGACCAGGCTCGTCAGCAGAGCTTGCTCGGCCCGTTCCCAGAAGGCGTCGGCCCCGTGCGGCTTCTTGCCGGTGGTGTTGTTGACGATGCCCTCGGCCAGCTGGGCGATGCTCACCGCCGGCTGCTCAGGGTCAATGTACTCCAGCGGGTTGAACCCTCCGCTGCGGCGGGGATCGACGAGGTTGAGGCAGCGGACGTCGTAGCCCTGCGCCTCCAGCTTCTCGCCGGCCTCACGGTAGATCTCGCCCTTGGGGTCGGTGATCGCCATGCTGGCCCCGGTGTTGGCCAGGACGTTGGGCAGCACGAACGCGCGGGTCTTGGCCGCCCCGGAGCCACCGATGGCGGTCACGTTGAGGTTGCGGCGGGTGCGCTGGGCGTTCAGGGACAGCGTCTCGGTGACGGTGAACTGCAGCCCTTCCTCGTCCTTGCGGGGGCGGAAGGGCGCCATGTCGCGCCGGCTGCCCCAGGCCGCGGAGCCGTGCTCTTCCCCGATGCGCTGGGTCTGGCGGCCCGCGCGCCGATAGGCGATGGCCAGCAGGACCACCAGCAGTGCGGCGACCCCGCCCACCACGTCGGGCCAGTGCAGGGACAGCGACCAGCGCTGGGTGAACTCGTGGGCCAGGGCGTCGCTGATGCCGCGCAGCTTGTCCAGGGAAGTCCCCGGGCCCTGCCAGACCTCACGCACGGCACGGGTGGCCTTGCCGCCGGCCGCGATGATGAGCAGGGCGCCGATAGCGGGCAGCGCGTTGCGTTGGGCGGTCATCGGCGCGGGCTGCCCAGGTCCAGGCCGCGGCCCGGCTTCTCCGTGGCTAGGTCGACAACGTCGCCCTTTGGCAGGGTTCGGGCCCGCTCGTTCAGCGCGGAGCGAGCGATCGAGCGCGCATCGCCCAGGCTGGCCGCCCGCATCCGCGTGGGCAGGACTGCTGACGCTTCGTCGGCACGGACGGGCCCGACCCCGACGGCGCGTTGCAGGAGCTGCACCGGGTCCTCGCCTCGGGCCGCGGCCGTGGTCAACTCCCTCACCAGCTCGGTCCGGTCCACGGAGAGCAGCATTTGCCGTGTCTCGAGCGGCAGCTTGGTCGCCTCGACGATGTCGGGATAGTTCCAGTGCATCTGCGCTTCGGGCGACCATGTGCTGAGAGCAGGGAGACCCTCTCGACCCGGGTCCGAACGCTGCGGCTCTGGCGTCGGCGCCGCTTCATCGGATCGTTCCTGCACCAGCTTCGGGGCCGCCTCGTCGATCGCGTTGTCCACCCGCCAAGCCAGCACCGCCGCCACGGATCGCGAGGTGAACGTCTCGCGTTGGCGCACCACCGAGCCGAGGACTGCGGCCGGCTCCAGACCGGCATCCTCCGCGGCAGCCAGGCTCTTCGCCAACACCGGCCAACCGCTATCGGTCAGGACTGCCTCGGCCACGGCGGCCGGCAGTGCCTCGCGGGCGGCGGCGGCGTAGCGCTCCGACGAGGCGGCCAGGTTGCTTAGCCCGTAGCCGCGGTCGGGACTCTCGACTGAGCCGGGCGTGCGGGCTTGCTGCTGCTGTTTGGCTTCACCCGGGATGGTCGAAGTGCGTTCTGGCGCTGCCTCGTCACTCGATGCGCCGCTGCGGCCTGCGCGGCGATCGGCGCGGGCTTGGGCCGCTTCGAGCTGACGGGCCAGAGTCTGCTCGGCCCGGCGCATGGCCGTGTCCAGCTGGGTGGCGTTGCCAGCTCCGATGTGGACGCGGGTGCCTTCGGCGTCGCGGGTGATGGCGAACGTCACCCCGTAGCGGTTCAGCTCCTTCTGCACCAGCTTCGCGATGCGGGGGTCGGTCAGGTTGACACTCTCGCGTTGTCCTCGCGTGGCCTGCTCCAGCTGGGCGGGGGTCATCCGACGACCCGGGCGCGGCTCCCTGTGAGCGCTGATGAGCTTGTCTGAGACGAACTGACGCATCTCGACCCAGGTCTTCTGTGCCAGGTGTGCGGTCACGGTGATGCTGCGCCGGCTGATCTCCATGACCATCCGGCGGGCTTCGTCCTCGTGCGTTTCGACCGTCATCGTCGACCCCTCTCCCGTCCGTTCTCGTTACCGTCGGTCGGCTTCCTCGTGCGTTGGGGGGCTGCGTCGTGCTCGCGTAGCCAGGCCATGCGTTCTCCCAACGTCATGTGCTCCCACGTCGCCGGTCGCTCCTGCTGCTCCTGCTGCTTGGCGGCCTCGGCCCGCGAGCGGTCGACGTCGTGTTCCTCCTTTCCGACGGTGACGCTCTCTTGCCGTGCGTCCTCGGTGCGGCGGTCGAGCTGCTGGGTCAGCTCGTTGGCGTCTCGAGGTGAGAGGCCGACGCCGACGAGGTCGTTGGACTGCAGGCCGCGCAGTCGCTCCTTGAGCGACATGTCGCGCAGCAGGCTCTCGCTCTCGCGTTCGACGGTCACTGCCCAGGACGCCAGCGACGCCGCGCTCCGGCTCAGGTCGTTGACGTCGTGCTGCGCGGCCGACAGGCGCACTCTCAGGTCGGCGGCCTCGGGACCGTTCTTGTCCGTGAGGTTGTCCAGGGCGACGGCGAAGGTCTGGACCGACTGCTGCGCCTTGTCGATCTCGGAATGGAGCTGGACTGCCTGGCTGACGGCCTGTCGAGCGGTGACCACTCCGTACCGGGCGCGGACGTTCAGGACGCTTTCCTGGTCGTGCAGGCGGGTCATCTTCGCTTGCGCTTGGCGGCCGCGTCGGACCGCAACTGCACTCTCGGGCTGCTGGTATGTCTTCAACAGGTCACGGGCCGGCGGGGCGAACGCGCCGTACAGAGCGCGGGTAGGGACCTGCGCGCTGATCTGTCCGCGGCGGTCAAGGATGGCCTGGCGTCCTTCGGCGGGCAGGTAGACGCGCAGGGTGCGGCCGTGCTCGACGACCTGCGATTGGTCGACGTTGACGCGCCGCTGACCACCACTACCGGGCAACTTCAACGTCAGTACGCCGTCCTTCTGCGCCGCGATCAGGCTGCGGTCGGCGTCGAAGCGCAGCAACTTGACCTGACCCAGGCGGGCCATGAGTACGTCTTCGGTGTAGCCCACTCCCAGGCGCACGTCGCGCACGGCGCGGCTCATCTCGAAGCCCTTGAACGTGACGTGACGCTTCTGGCTGCGCCCGACTTCGATGCCCTGGGCGTTCAGGGCGGTCTCGAACTCGCGCCAGGACTTCGCGTTGCCCACGGCGTTGTCGATGGCCAGCTTCACAAGGTCGGTGGCCGACTTCCCGCGGGCTCGCGCGTAGCGCTGGCCCAGCGTCTCGCCCAGGGATCGTTCCTCGCGGGCCGGGATGATGCTGAGGTTCTGCGCCCGGCACAGGTCGTCGCTGATCCCGCGGTACCGCGCCAGGGTGTCACGCTGGACGCGGATCTTGTGGCCGTCGACGTGGCTGTAGGCGTTGACGAGGATGTGGTTGTGGACGTGGCCCTTGTCCAGGTGGGTCGCCACGGTGTACTCGAACCGACCGCCCACGATCTGCTCGGCGAGCTGCACACCAATGTCGTGAGCCTGCGCCGGTGAGCTGATCTCGCCGGGCTTGAACGACTGCACGATGTGGTGCGCCAGGACGTCGCCTTGGCGGCCTGCGCCGGTGCGCTTGGCGCGCGACTTCTCCCACGAGACAGCGGTGGCTTGCCAGTCGGCAGGGTCGAGGACAGCGGCGTTGGTGGAGACCAAACGGCCGTCGTCGGTGGCGTCGCTACGGACGATGTACTTGATCGACAACGCCGGCGTCTTCTTGATCTGGTGCATCTTCACGTAGGCCACGACGTCACCGGCTCTCGTCGATGGCTTGGCTGATGAGCCGCTGGACTTCTTGCATAAGCCGGCGGGCTTGCAGGGCTTCGGCGGCCGAGACGGACTGCTCGGCGTTCACGCGCCGGGCGATCTGGTTGAGGTTGTTGCCGATGCGCGACAGCTCAGTGCGCAGCGGTTCAGGGTCGAAGGTGACGTGGCGAACGCGCAGGTCGCCGTCGATAAGCACGCGGCGGGCGAAGGCGCTGAACGAGCGGGAACCAGCGAGCTTCATGCGTTGCTGGATGCGCGCGAGTTCGTCGTCGGTCAGGCGCAAGGTCTTGATGTTCTTGCGCTCACCGCGGGGCGTCGTCACGGGACTCAGCCACCTCCATTAACGGGTTTGGGCGTAGCCCATAGTAGCGGACGACCCCAGCCGTACGCAGCAAATGTATTACATTTGCTATGCTTGCTTCTGGTCACGGCGCACCCATGCGTCGCGCTGCGGTCGGGTGCGACATGGGGTCAGACAACCACCCTCGCAACCCTGGCCAGCGAAGCTGGCTCGGGTAGGCTCAGGACATGGCGACGACCGAGATCAACAGCGTGAAGCTCCTGCTCGACCAGGAGGAGGCGGCCCTGGCGCGCAAGAAGGAAGCAGTGAAGGCTACGGGCACCTCGCTGGAGGCTCTGCGACGCTCCATCGCTGCCGCGACCGAGGCGCTGGGCACCCTGCGCGAGCTGGGCTTCTCCCAGCGGGACGTGACCACGGCCTTCAGCCTGACGCGGGAGGAGACCGCGTTGCTGACGCCGCGCCGAACGCGGCGGTCTTCAGCGGCGGGAGACGACTCCGACGCCAGCCTCGACAGCGCCACTGGTGACGGCGCTGCCCCGGCCTCGACGACGGGCAGCAGCTCCGCGGCCTGAGACCATCGCGCTGGTCATGCCGTCAACGGCGACGGCGAGCAGCCACGACAGTCCACCCAAGGTCACACGCAAGATCAAAACGGCCAGGCGCACCGACCACAGCGCGACCCGCACGGCCATGTTGACGACGAACATCACGGCGGCAGTGAAGACGACGACCAGCATGGGCACCTCGCTCGGTTGACTGCGGGTGAGCCTCACCCGGTTGGGTCAGTGTGTCCCACAACGAGGACACGAGGGAACAGCACGTGATCGGGCCGGTCCTCGGGGGCGGGTCACGACGGTGCCCCTCGCCCACCTGTGGACGGCTCCGTGCTCCGCACCGGCCGGACCCGCTCACAGGGGGACGACGGGACCCACCGGCCCGGCCGCACACCGCCAGCAGCTCTCGACCACTTCGACCCTCACCTCCTGCACCCGCTGGCCGTGCACGGCCTCACGAAGTACCGGGAAGACTCCACAGCGACGGGCGCGCTACGCGCACCTGCGGCCCAAGTTGATCTGGCTGACGCGCGGCAGGACGTCCCCGGCCGGCGGCAGGCACGTCCTGGGGCTGGGAGTCGTCGACGACCTCGGCGGCCGCGGGGCTGGGAAAGATGGCCTTGAAGAGGGGTGGGTGCTTCGCGTGGGGTCAGGGACGGTCCTCCCACGCTGACGGCGGTGGGGGGCTGGCTCCGGGCCTGCGGCCCTCAGAGCGTTGGCCCACGCCAGACCAGGCCCCCGCGAGACACCCCACGCGGCAAGCCACCCGCGTGCTCCAGACGGCACGCGAGATGGCTGCGGACGCGACACGCACAGCATCCGAAATGGCGGCCTCGCCAGGCTCCACCGTGACGGGTATGACGTCTCACGAATGGTCTTGATCTTGACGGTCGGTGCCGCCGCCTGCGGCCTCGCCGGCGCGTTAGCGAGCCATCCCGTCCGCCGCCGGCCACCTACCTGGGCGGACCTCGCAGGCTTCACCTGGAGCGAGCTGGCTGACGGTGATCCGCTCGTCGAGCAGCAGGCGCGCCGGACATGGAAGGCGACGACCGCCTGGGCCGGGGCAGCCAGCCTGCTCGGCGTCGCCGCAGGCTTGGTCGCCTATCTCGCCGGGTAGCAGCCGATAGGCTGGCTTTGTCGTAGAACCACGAGGGTTCCCTCCGTCCTGGTGGCGGTGGCCGGAGGCGCGATGCCGATGGCGCAAGGCGTGCTCGTGGGGAAGCGGCCGAGGCGCGGCACTACCCATCGTTGTATGGGTGCCCCCGGTAGAGCCCGGGTTGGAGCGTCGTCCCCCTGTTCGGCGCTGTTGCGGTGCTGACCGACACGGGAAGCAACAGGGGGACTTGCTCTGCCTAGTAGGGCGACTCCTCCACTGGGCGACGGATCGCGTGGTTCACCCGGAGCCCGTCTGCGCGCAGCTCGGCGGCGAAGCGCCGCAGATCAGCCCGCGTCGACTCTGGCTTGCTCTTGGTGAGCGTGTGGTACTTCCCGCGCGGCGAGAGCAACCGCAGCGTGGTCGCGCTGTCCGTCTTGACCGTCCAGCCCTGGGCCTCCGCGTTGGTGCGCAGGCGGGTGATCTCAGCTTCAAGGGGCTCGCTACCCGTTCTCGTGTCCACGGCCGATGGGCCGTTGACGTCTCGACGCCCAAGGGTCCTCACCTGCTGCGCGATCTGGAGGGCTGCCGCGTTGAGGGCTGCGCTGAGGTTGCCGTCCGACCGAGCTCGGTAGGGCAGCCTGGTGAGTCCGAACACGTCGGTTGGCAACTTGACCGGTCCGGTGGCCAGCAAGTAGGTCCGCTGCCTCCCGAGTGCACCTAGGAACAACCCGAACTCCAGCACGATGTTGTCGCGCACCGATGGTGCGGTGTCGCCGCGGCTCGTGGTCTCGTCGTCCGGCGACGCGACCAGGACGGCGAAGTCGGTCCGGGCCGCGACCACGAGCAGCGAGTCGAGGGCGTAGCCCGACGGCTCGAAGACACTCGTGTCCCAGACGTCGACCTCGCACACCTGACGGCCTTCAAGCACCTCTTGCAGGTGACGGGCGACGTCGGAGCCCTCGGAGGACGAACCAATGAACAGACGAGCGGGCGGGGTTGCTGCCATCGGTTCAGCCTAGGAGAAGCTGACGTCCCTAGGGCGTGCCCTGCGGATCCGGTCGAGGACGGATGATCTTCCGCTCATGTCGATGAGCGAGCTACGGGTCGTTACCGTGCTCATGAGTGATGCTGGTCGCATGTCGATCAGCGTCCACGTCCGGGAGTACGACGGCCCGACGGTGGAGTCCTACCTCGGTCCTGGAGTCAGGCAGCTCGTCGAGCTGTCCTACGGAGTGAGCGACAGGTTCCCTTTGCTCTCTGGTGTCGATACGGACGACGAGACGGTCTTCAACGAACGCCAGTGCAAGCGACTGCGCGACGAGCTGCGCGACCTCGCTGAGGAAGCCGACGACGAGGCAGTGCGGTCCGCTGCTTACTCCCTCATCGAGTTGACCCGCCTCGTCATGGGCAGCGAGGGCAACGTGCCGGGGCACCGCACCTTGTACTTCAACGGAGGCTGAAGGCGGAGTCGCCAGATGAGACCCGGCGCACTGCGCACGACGTCACGGTCATCCCGCCGAACGGGTGACCCGGCTGTCGCTCGACCCACTACCCGACAAGGTAGCGACATGGACGACGAGGCAACCCCCACCGGCAATCGGGCCGCACCTGAGCTGCTCATCGACCTGGCGGGACTGCAACGGATCTACCAACAGACCTATCAAGGCCGATCGCGGGTGTGGCCCCTCGTCATGGCTGGCCTTGCGATCCTCTTCGCGGTACCCCGCATCATCTCCGGCCACTGGTTCGACAAAATTCTCGGGCTGGTGGTGCTCACCAGCATCGCCATCACCTTGATCATGCACTTCTGGCGGCCGCCGGCGACCGTGGTGGACGAACACGGCCTACGCATCCGGAAGGTGCTTATCGACGGCCACCTCATACCGTGGAGCGAGGTGGAGCAGGTCTGCGTGCAGGGACGCTGGGAGAACTACAGCACCGTCGTCACCCAGGGAGGCCGGAAGGTGTCCCTAGTCGGGGTACCTCGCGAAGCCGCCCAGCGCCTGGCTGAGGCGTTGCAGCAGGCCCAAACTCCCTGACCGCGCCTCCAAAGCATGCCCAGAGCGCTGACGGGCTGCCCCTACCGCTGGCCAGCACACTAGGGACGGCTCTGGAACCGAACCCGCAGTTACGGGGGGCGGTGTCGCCAACTCAATCGATGGGAAGCTGCAGCCGGGCGACCTCGGCGCGGTACACCTCGTTGACCGCGTTGGCTTCCAGGCCGGCGAACTCGCCCAACTTGTCCACCAGCGTCAAGACATGCCCCCACATGCCGCCCATGACCGGATCCTGCTCATCGCGGACGGCGATGCCGTACATCGAGACGCGCACCAGCAGCTCGGCCAAGCTCTCGGCCGTCACCGGCAGTCCCTGACCGCCGGGGTTGACCCGCTCCTGAATCCACTCGTCTGCACCGCTCACGCTGTCCTCCTTCGACGACCACTCAGCCCGGGGCATCCCCCGCAGGCTGCTAGTGGAACCCCTCGGCTCCCACGGATCGAGCCTGGCTGCCTCGCAGGAATCGGCGCCATCAGGGATGCCCCCGGATCTCACCCTGATCTTTGAGCAGCCCGCGGTGCGCTCCGCGCGCTCCTCTCGCCCCCGGGCGAGCCACAGCGATGGCCTGCTCAGCACTGCCCGGTCAGCAGCAGTAGCTCGTGCTCGTGCTCGTCGCAGACCCAACGCCCACCGGTCCAGACGACATCGCCGCCCAGCTGCGGCGCCTGACTCGTCAGCGCTCCACGCACGGCCTGCCACTGCTCCGCAGCGTCGGAGCCATCGAAGTAGTCGAGCTGCTGGCCGCCGTACCAGTACAGGACCAGCGGCGCGCCGGCAGCGATGAGCGCGTCGGCGTCCCGGCGCTTGATGCGGCTGGAGCGACGCTCGAACTGACGACCGGTGGGGATGATGACCTGCCCTCGCTCAACGGCGTCCCACTGTTCATCGGCCAAGCTCGTTCGCATCACCCCAGCATGGCCGACACCCGTCCGGTCATCCCGCCGTCCGCGCGGTCACCGCCGTCCAAGATCCGCAGGGCAGGTCCTAGCTGGTGGTGTCGGGCCGGGAGCGTGCATGGAGGACCCCTACGAGGGCGGTTCTTCCTTGGCCTGCTGGTCCACGTCCTCGTCAGCGTTCTCCAGAGCTCGAGCTACCGATGACTTGCCCAGATCTCCGAACGCGGCCGGCTCAGCAACGACCTGATCGTGCGCTTCCAGGAAGCCAACCGCTGACCGCTTCCGTGCATGGCCAACCATGAAGGCCCCGCACCAGCACGGTACGGGGCCTTGTTCAGATCGGTCAGATACGGACGCGCTTGCGCTTCCCCGGGGGGGCGTACTTCCGCTTCGGGTCAGCCAGCTCGGCGCGAAGCTCGTCGCGCGTAGCTACCAGCTCGCGGCGAAGCCGCGGAGAGAGCACCTGGCGCAGGCCGCGGCGCTTCTTCGGCTCGGTGTCCACGGTGACTACCTCGACACGTTGATCCCCGGACTTGAGCACCAGTCCGTCGCGGTCACTGCTCCTAAGGTCGATGACCTTGGGGCCACGCTCGTTGTGCTCGGCAGCAGCCGGGGTCTTCCCCACGCTCACTGCGCCGCGGCGTTCACCTTTGCTCACTACTGCCTCCCTCCGGCACGACCTGCTCATCGTCTCCCGTACCGACGTAGAGCTCAAGCAGGACCAGCACAGCCTTCTCTTGCAGCGGGGTCTGCGCGCTCTCCTGCAGCAACTTCGCGAGCTCCCCGCCGGCGTCGCTGACCTGGAACATCGACTCATCTTCGATGAGCTTGTCGAACAGGTTCCACCAGCGTTCGTCTCGTGACTCCTCAGCACGCACAGTGCGGTCGAAGTCGAGCCGCTCCTTGGCGATGAAGAAGGTCACCGCCGCCGCGATGAACGCCGCGGCACCACCGAAGCCTGGAGACAGCAGGAACGGTCGGGCGACGTTGCTCCAGAAGTGCGAGAACGACGCCGTCGCCAGGGCGTAGTCCGGCGTGGCCGCGTCGATGATCCCGAACATCGCCAGCCCGCCGAGCAGCAGTCCGGCCAGGCCGGCGACCACAGCCCACGGCCATCGGCGCCTCGGCTGATCTACACTCACAGGCCCACCTTGGCAGCTGCGTTGTCCTCAAACAGCTTCCCCTCGCGGATGTAGGGGGTCAGGGAGTCGGGGGAGCGGTGACCGGTCTGCCGCATGATGTCGCGGTCCCCGACCCCGGCGCGGGCCGCGGAGGTGGCGAAGCCGGCCCGCAGGGAGTGCCCGGACACCGTGCGGGGATCCAGGCCGACGGCGGCAGCGCGCAGCTTCACGACCCGGGCGATGGCGTCGGCAGGGATGCGGGAGGTCAAGACGTGCGAGCCGCCCTTGCGCATCGACAGGAACGCCGGGCCGTCCTCGTCCAGCTTCGCGGCCTCGCGCCAGGCCAGCCACGAGCGGACCGGGCAGGTGGCGCGGTGCGAGCCGTAGGGCAGGCCGACGACGCGCCCTTTGCCTTCCTGGTCGGTCTTGGACTTGTGGACGGTGATGCGCAGCCCGTCCTCCAGGACCTGGATGTCGGAGGCATCCAGCTCGGCCAGCTCGGAGCGGCGGAAGGCACCGGCGAAGCCGACTACGAGCAGCGCCCGGTCACGCTTGTCCTTCGTCGACTCCCCGAGGGGGGCGACGATCTGGGCCAGGGTGGAGGTGATGATCGCCCCGGACCGGCGGGGCGTCTGGGAGGGGCCGTAGGTGCGGGCCAGCCCGCGCCAGGCCTGCGTCACGTCGGCGTGGACGGTCGGTGAGGTCAAGCCGGCGAGGTGGTGGGCCAGGCGGATCGCCGACAGGCGCCGGCGCAGCGTCGACAGCTTGAGGATGGGGCCCTGGTCGGTGAGGTAGTCCATGACCGTCGCAGGCGTCGCGGGCAGCGGGCAGGCGTGCCGCGGCTGGCACCAGGCGGTGAACAGGCGCAGGTCGGAGGCGTAGGCCCGCCACGTCGCAGGGGCGTGCGAGGCCCGGTGCAGCGGATGCAGCGTCAGCAGCCACCGCTCCAGGGCGGCCGGGTCCAGGACCGCGGGGGGTGTCGCGGCAGGGACCGCAACGACCTCGACGTCCACGACGTCCACGACGTCCACGACGTCCACGACGTCGGTATCCACGACCTCGTCAGCGGCCGCGGGAGAACCAGCGGGAAGGCTAGCGAGAGGGGTGATCTCGGTCCCGGCCACGGCTTGACCATAGCGCACGAGAAGGCGAACTATCGAGCGCTACTCGCGCTTCACGACTATCGCCCCTCCCTCCCCCGCCGACGTGGGTGTCCGGGCCGATCGCCGCAGAGGGCAACGCCCCTGGGGTCCCCAGCGACTGCTCGGCTCTGACCGTGACCCGTCCTGAAAACCGGTGTTTCCGGGACGGCCACCACGGGCGCCAGCACCTCGGCGCGGACACACTGACTGTGTGATCCATCGCGTCGGCGCTGATCAGGTCGGAGAGTTCGCACGCCTACAGCTGGAGGCGGCGCGGCGAGATCCACGCCTTGATCGAAGTCCTGACGGCGAGACAGCCATCGCTGACTTCTGGGATGCCGTCGAGGAAGCCGAGCGGGTACGCGACTTGGGACTGTGGGGGTTGCATGAGCTGACGCACGCCCTGGAGCGCGAGGAGGACCGCCTCGGCGTCAAGCACGACGCAGACGACCTCACGAGGGACGCGGCTACCACCCTGCAAGCGGCGTACGAACGCGCCGAGATGGCGAAGGCCGAGCTGGCAAACGACAGCCCACACGCGAACGCACAGGCCTTGGTAAGCCTCAACAGCGCCTTGGACGCGATGGTCGAAAACTTGGCGAAGTCATGGCGCGCGTTCCGCATACGGCATGCCGCTACCGAGATGATGAAGAACGCCAGGGAGGAGATGACGAAGCATACCAATGAAGCTGGCCGACAGTTTCTTGCTGACCTCGATCATCAGACTCTCGCGCTCCTCGATGAGCACATGCGAGGGCGGCTAGAGGAAGTCATCCCGGAGGCGCATGTGCCGAGGGGTGCGGGTGCCAAGCGCTATGAGAAATCGTTGAAGCAGATCGGCTGGGCGGCTCCTCCAGATCGCCCCATCCCACCTGACCTCGACGCGACCCTAAGGGAGCTGAACTCGCTGCGCGATGTCTGGGTCCACCGCGCCGGCAGGGTTGATCCGCCGGCCTTGAAGAAGGCTCCTACTTTGAAGTACAAGCCTGGCCAGTTTGTCCGCATCTCACGTTCGGACTATCGACGGTATTCGGCTGCGGTGCGTTGCTACGCCGAGGAGATCACTTTCCGCCCCATCCGCGGCTGGGCCCAGGTGTCAGAAGACAGTGGGCCAGACTTGTTGCGTTGGGACACCTATGCTTCGGTCAACACCTAGGGCCGCAAACAGCCCTCACGGCAGTGCCGGGAACAGCAAGAGAGGGCACCCCGCCAGCGGCGGACCACCCTCTCTTGTGATTTATCTTAGCCTTCTAAGTTGCTCGATGATCTTATCGCCGTTTGGCGAGTACGCTAGAGCCACTATGACTACGGACAGTAAAACCACTAGGGTTACCGGCGTCCATAATAAGAGCATCCACCCAGCTACTCCCATCATGTGGTAAACCATTGCAACCAAAACCGTACTAAGTGCTGAACCTAATGCTACCTTCATCTCTTTTCAATCCCCTTCTAATCACGCGACCCGGTGTCTCGATCATATTTCTATGATACCACAAGAATGCCCCGCCGTCAACTTTTTAGGCATTCTTGAGGCGCGCGAAAGAATCTGCCCATGAATTGACTCGGCCGATTTTTTGGCGTGCCATCAGGGCGGTCTTGTCAGGGCGGGCCCGAGGGGAGGCACTGAGCCTTTGTCAGTAGCGACTTCCTGCTACTGACGAAGACTCAACGCATCATGCATCTTGACGACGCTTCTTCCGGCGACTCTGTAAGATCATCACCGTGTCGGCGTGGTCTTCAATTCGCAGCAGAGCCAGTGCCATCTGGGGATGGGTCACCTCCCGCACCCGTGACGACCTGCGCTTCGGCGCCGAAGTAGGAACCGTCATCTTGGGCCTCGGTGCCTTAGTGGTGTCGGCCATCGCGACGAAGGCAGCCGTGGATGCTGCCGACGCGTCTCGCGAAGCCGCCGAGCTAACCAGACTCAGCGTGCAGGCCAGCTACGAACAGACTGAGCTACAGGGCGCTAAGCCCCAAGCAGTGATGTACGACATCGAGATGCACGGGGGTGTCTATGTGGGGGCACCAGTGGACCTGAAGGAAACGGCACCAGGAAGCTGGACTTACGACGGGGTGTCGGTGCGCAACCTGGGCCTGTCGGCGACCGACGTCACGGTCCAAGTTGATCTGACGGTGGCGACCGAGGTCATCGATGACGAGGAGTGCGGCACGGGCACCATCTCTCCGGTCCGCCTTGAACCGCAGATGACTACCGCGGTCCCCCTGACCGGCAGATGCGACTGGCCCGCAACCGATGCCGGCGAACTTCGGATGGCACACGTCTACCTGAACTACGGAACCGGTGACTCAGACGTCTTGACGCTGTACTACCCCACCGGCGACTACAGCTTCTCCGAGCACGACGACGACTGAGCCCTTGTCAGTAGCGACCGACAGCTACTGACAAAGGCTCACCGAGCGTGTGATGTGGGAGCTGGCTCATCGACCGCGCAACGAGTCATCGAGGCGGTACGGGTCGTCCTGGAAACCGACAGCAGCGCAGCGGCCATCGAGCAGCTGCGGGCGCAGCTCACCGAAGGTCACTTGGCGCTCTTCGTGCGCGAGATCGACCGGCCCGGCCCGTTGCCGGCGGCGTCGCAGACTACGTGATCTAGCGGGTCAGCTCGTGCGGGGCGGTACGGCGAGGGGTTCGAGCGATCCGTACCCACCGCGTTCGGCCAGCTCCTCGTCGATGAGAGACACGTGCTGGTTGCACGTCATGGCGCGCCAGGGCCTCCCGGCTGCATCGGTGCCCTTGAAGGTCCACACCGCCCGGGCCTGTCGGGGGTAGCACTCATCGCAGGCCAGGACAGCGCCGGGCGGACTGAGCGGACGCTGCGCGGCGCCAGGGGCCAGGGCAGCGAAGGGCTGCGGGGTCGAACTGCTGTGCATCGGGTCCTCCGTAGGGGGTGCGCCTGGCTTGAGATGCGTCACGTCGGCTCTCGATGACGATGCGGGATGGCGTCCGGGTGGGTAGACGTCGGCGCAGCCGACGTTCATGTGGGCTACCTGCCTGCTAGCCAGGTCAGGACTCGCCTCCACCACGGAGGCGGAGCGTGGACAGGTGCGACGCCCTGCTGTTTACGCGGCGGCAACGCGGGGCGGCGGACGGGGAGACCCACAGGCTTGGGCGGGAGGGAGTAGCTGCCCGGGACTTGAAGGCTGTCATCGTCGTCATCGTCGTCATCGTCGTAGGGGTCGTCCTCGTCCCACTCGGGGACGTTGTGGTCTCTTGCCGAGTAGCGGCGCGAAGGGATCAGATCGTCGTACCCGCCAAGGCTCGCCACGCGGCCCAGCTCTGCGTAGAAGCGTGGACTCCGACTCACCGCCGACGGAGAAGATAGTTCTATCCCATCTCTTACGTCTTCATAGAGCCTTGCGGCGGAGTCCTCGCTCATCTCCTGGACCTGGTCAAGCGAGTGGAGGTGGCTGGAGTAGACAGGCAGGACAGCATCAGGGGCGGCCTGCCAGCAGTTCCAGAGACGGTGCCGCCCATCCGAAAGGCCATCCCAGGGGTCGCCGAGGGGCCCCACGCCTGGCCGGAACCACTCTCTTGCGATCTTCTGGTCCTGGGCTTCGAGGTGGCCGAGCTCGACGTCGACCACGACGGACTTCCCCATATCTGGGTCGTCCTCGTCGACCTGCTCGGTACGCCCGAGCCTTTCGGCGACCTCATCTATGACGTGCTGGACGACGGCAGCGATGCCAGCCCAGTCGCGCTCGTCTCGGTCTGGCCAGCGCTGGCGACGTTTGTCGGGGTCTTCGAGCCAGGGCATGTCGGTCCGACCAGCCAGCCAGTACCGCTCGGGATGCCGTAGCTCGATCCTCGTCACTGCGTCACCGGCCGCAGCTGAAATGCGCGGACCCGCTTCACCCGCTGCGCGGGGGATGGCATGGGGTCGATTCCGGCTCGGCGCAGGACGGAGTTGGCGCGGGCGGCGGCCTGTCGTGAGGACGGCGTGTGGGGCAGGGCGCACAGGAAGGCTCCGGTGATCGGGTCACTGACCTTCCAATGCCCTGACCCCGCAGCGTGCTCAACGGTAAAGCCCTGTGCCGCAACATGCTGCAGGACAGGCCGGATGGTGGCGCTGGCGCCGCGGAAGTTCACAGGGATCTCCAGGTGTCAGGGCTGGTGGTTGAGGCCGGCCGGGTCGAGGTCAGGTGATGCGGGGTCCACGACGCAGGCCCTGGCCTGCGGGGCGCTTGGCGAAGGGCTTGCCGCCGTTGTACTGCTCGGCCAGGTCGGCCAGGGCCAGGTCGATGGCGTGCTCGAGGAAGCGGCCGGTGGTCCACTCCCCCGGCAGCACGTACAGGGCATCGCGGGCGCGGTCGGCGTGCTCGGGGCTGACGTAGCCGTTGAACTTGACCGGCTTGGCGGGGTCGACGGCCTTGGCCGGCGCGGCGGGCTCGGCGGGCTCGGTCTCTGCCTGGGCGGCGGTGGTCGTCTCCGGTGCGCTGTCGGTGACGGCCGGGGCCGACTCCGGCTCGGGCGTGGGCTCGTCCTGGGGCGCGCTGGCGGCGGGGTCGGGGATCACCGCGTCCAGAGGGTTGCTGCGCAGGCCGCCGCGGCGGTTCTTGGGGGGCATCAGGGGGTCGCTCCTCGCTGGAGTAGGGCGGTGGTGACGGCTCGGTAGTCGTCGGTGACGGGTTCGGTGGGCGCGTAGGTCGTGAGCGGTTCGCGCGCCGAGGGGGCCTCGCGCACGCGCACCGACTGGCGCACCGGGGGCAGGACGGCTTCACCGAAGCGGGCGGTCAGGCTGGCCAGGACGTCCTGGGACAGGCGCTGACGAGCCTGGTAGGCCACGGGGATGACGGCGCTGACGTGTAGACCGGCGTTGAGGCGTTGGGCGACCAGCTCCACGGTGCGCAGCAGGTCGGCCACGCCGTCGAGCTCCATCGAGCCGATGCCGACCGGGACGGCGACCTCGCCGGCAGCGACCAGGGCGCTGACGGCCAGCAGGCCGAGGGTGGGTGGGCAGTCGAACAGGATGACGTCGACGGGGCCGACGCGCTCCAGGTCCTCCCCCAGCATCCGGTCGACGGCAGAGCGCAGGACCATCTCTGCGCCGGGCTGGCCGGTGAGCACCTTCTCCGCGGCCGTCAAGGCGATGGAGGCCGGGACGACGCGCAGGCCCTCGACGACGCTGGTGGTCAGGACGTCGGCCAGGCTGGCGGTGCCCTCCAAGACGTCGAGCAGGTCGCCGGCCTCGGTGCTGGCGCCCAGCCAGCGGGTCGCGCTGGCCTGGGGGTCGAGGTCGACGAGGACGACGCGCTGGCCGCTCTCGGCGGCGCAGGCCGCGATGTTGACCGTAGAGGTGGTCTTGCCGACTCCCCCCTTTTGGTTGGCGAAGGCGATGCGGCGCACGGGTTTCGGGTGGGCAGTCTCGCTCACGGGCGGTTCTCCTTTCGTGCGCTGACGGTCGAGTGACCCTCAACGTACCCGATAGTTCTTTTAGAGGGATGGGAACTCTTAGCGACACGCCGGGGCTGGTGGCCGGCCCCGCACCTGGGCGGGATGCGCGGCGAAGCTGGGCGGGCAGGCCGGCTCGATGCCGCCTGGCCGACCCCCCCCGGCCACCGGGGGTGGTGCATCCGGCTGCGCCGGGGGGCGGCGCGGGCGTGCCCGGCACAGTCGCCTGCGCCGGGCACCTCCGGTCAGTCCTCGCCGGGCTCGGAGATCGTGGCGACTGGCTCCCGCCCGTCACCCGGGCCCACACGTAGAGACAGCGTCACGGCCTGGGCCGCGACCCCGGCCCCGGTGGGCGGAACCCGCAGCAGCGGGAAGCGCACCCGGTCCGCTCCTGGTCCGGCCTTGCGGGCGGCCCACCGGGCCATCCAGAGCACGTCCCACAGTCGTCCGGCCTCATCCTGGCCGGTGCCGTAGGACTTGGCTGCCTCGGTCTCGCGGGTCCAGGCCACGCAGTCGGCCCAGACGGCGGCGGTCAGGGCAACGGGGATGGTGACCCCGGCCTCTCGGGCGGTGGCCTGGTCGACGGCCACGAGCACGCCGTCGGCGAGAGCTTGGGCGCGACTGTAGGCGTGGATCACGTTGCGCCCGCACAGGTCCTGGGCCTCGTGGTTGGTCGTGTCGGTCACGATGACTCCTTCGTGTCGGCACCGGCGGCCTGCCCGCTCGGTGTTAGTTCTATCCTAGCGGTTAGAACTAACAGAGTCAAGGTTTCTATTAGTTCTAGGGGGGTGACGCGGACCCTTGTCCGCGCCACCCTGAGGGGGTCAGCCTCGTTCGACCTCGGCGATGCTGACGTCTGCCGGGTCGGTGCCGTCGGAGGTGAGCGCGACCAGGGCCAGGGCGCGGGCCTCCTCCTCGGTGTCGGCCTCGACGTGGGCGATGGCCGTGGTCGTGACGTCGGCGGTCACGATCCACTCAGGCCGCGGACGGGTCCACCACTCCATGAACGCGATCACCAGGTCGGTCCCCCGGTCCACGGCGTACATGCGGAAGGTGGTCGGGCCGGAGCTGAACTCGACTCCGACGACGCTGTAGGCGCCGGGGCCTTCGTAGTCGTCGTGGGTGGTCACCGCGCCGTCCCAGGCGATCCGCTGGACCTTGGGTAGACCCGAGACCTGCGCCAGGGCGTTGACCGCCAGGCCGGGGCTGAACGGCATCGGCAGGCCGTCCACCACGTCGTGCCAGCCCATGCGCTCGACGGCCCGGACCAGGGCCTCCCGGCTGACGACGTAGCTGTTGCCGGAGCGGCGCGCGGCCGGTCGGTCGAACAGGTTGTGGGCTCCCTGGTGCCAGATGCGTTCGGGCTGCTCGGCGGTCGGCTGGCTCCCGCTGGCGGCGGCGGTCTCGTAGATGGAGGCGTTTTCGCTCACGGTTCTCTCCTTCGGTGCACCGGCGGCCTGTCCGCTCGGCGTTAGTTCTATTGTAGGGATTAGAACTAACAGGGTCAAGTCCGCTGATAGTTCTAGGTGGCGTGTTCGCCTGGCCGTGCCCGTGCTCACGGACGCCAGGTCACGCTGACGGCGGGCATGTAGTGGGGGCCGTACGCCTCCACGGTGACGACCCCGTTCCGGTCGCTGCTGACGTGGTCGAGCGGGGCCATGCCGTGCTCGGCCTCGTAGACGGCGCACGCCGCGTGGACGGCGTCGGCGTGGCTGAGGATCGAGATGGTGACGGCGGGCGCGGTGGATCGGGGGCGCTGGTAGGCGTCCGACACGCCCGTCAGGTAGTTCACGTGGGCCGTCCGCCGCGCGTGGGTCTTGTGGGCGAAGACCGACGGGGAGCCGCAGGTCTGGCAGTGCTTGCGGGTGATCGGGTGGGGCAGGCGACAGCTCCCGCACATGACGAAGGGGATGCCCGTGGGGGTGGTCTTCGTGGGGGTGGCGGCCTCGATTGTGGCCGCGGTGGTCGTGGCCTCGGCGGCGGGGGTGCTGGTCTCGCTCACGGATTGCCCTCTCTGGTCACCAGCCGGCCTGTCCGGTTGGCATTAGTTCTATCGTAACGGTTAGAACTAACGGAGACAACCTCTTAGCGTGTTTTGAACGAACGGCAATATTAGAACTAGCAGGTGGGGGGCGTCCGACTGGACACCCCCCGCGCTGGTTACTGCTCGGTGCTCACTTCCGGCAGGGTCTCAATCCCGCAGGCCAGCCGCTCTACGTCGGCCAGCCGGTAGCCCCATTCCTCGATCCTCAACAGGTAGCGGCTGGTGGTGGGGGCCAGGTTGCGCCAGGAGTTCTGGTGCAAGCTGGCTTCGCATCCGGCGAGGACCTGGGCCAGTAGAAGGACCTGGGCGCGGGTGTCGCTGGCCTTGGCGACGGCCTCGGTCAGGACCTTGCTCCGTCCGTATCCGGTGTTCTCGGCCAGCCCCAGCAGGACGGCGGCCAGCTCGTTGGCCTCGATGCGCGCGAGCACGCCGGGCTCAGTCGCCACGATCTGCGCCATGAACGCAGCGGCGTCCTTGGGGGCGGTCTTGCGGGTCAGGAAGGTCGTCAGCCACTCGCGGCGAACCGGCTGCGCGGCCTTCCACTCCTTGTTGCAGCGGATCACCGTGCGACGGGCCTCCTTGGCGGCCTCGCGTTCGGCCTCACCCATGTCGGCGGCGCGCTTGGTGCCGCTGCCGGAGCTGGCCTCGACGGCGTGGCCGTGGGCTGCCGGGTCGGCGCAGACCCATGCCGTCGTGGGGTAGGAGCCCCACTCCTTCTGCGTCTGGTTCGCCTCGTCCTTGTCGTCCTCGTCGTCCCGCTCGTCCTGGTCCTCGTCCTGGTCCTCCTCGTCCTGGTCGTCCTGGTCGTCGACCTGGGCGGTCGCGGGTAGACCCGTGGCCGGGTCGAGCCAGCCCCAGCTCTGGCCGATGACGGCGGCGTGGCCGGGGCACTGCTCGTGGCCTTCGACGGTGATCCGCTGGCCCTCGGTGTCCAGCAGGACCGACAGGGCGCGTCCGGTGTAGTCCTCGGCCTTGGGGTCCAGGACGGTCACGCCTGCGGCGCGTAGACCCTCGACGAACTCCGCGCGGCGGGCCTCGTCGGCGCGCTCGTCGCGGATCTTCTGGGCGACGTGGGCGGGGGAGGACCCCCAGGTACGGCCCGCGACGGCGAGGATGCGGGCCACCGCGTCGTCGTCGCCCTCGAATTCGGCTAGGAGGGCGGCGTCTTTGAGGGTCAGGGCCTCGTGCTCCTGCGCGGCCTGGCGGGCGGCGGGGGAGGCGGCCACGGTGATCGCGTGGCGGACCTCGTCCTTGGCCTGCCGGGTGCGCTTGGCGATCTGGGTGGGGGAGACGCCGAACGCGGCGAGCTGGGCCGTGGCCTCGATCCGCTCGGCGCGGGTGAGGTTCGCGCGGACCTCGTTCTCGTGCCACTGCTCCACGATCCTGGCGACCTGCGCGGCCTTGGCGCTGCCCTCTGCTCCGGCCACCACAGCCGGGATCAGGGGTCGGCCGGCCTCGATGGCGGCCAGGGTGCGCCGGTGCCCGTAGCGCACCCGGTAGGCCCCTTCGGGGGTCGTCACAACGGTGACGGCCTGCAAGACCCCCAGCTCCTTGATGCTGTCGACCAGGTCGGCGTCGATGCGGGCTTCTCGAATGTTCAGGTCCACCAGCAGCGTGCGGGGGTCGAGCTGCACGATGGTCTGCGCTGCGGTCTCGGCGCTGTCCTGGGTGACGGTGTCGGTCACGGTTCTTCCTCTCGTTCCAGGGCCGGTCTCTCCGTCCCTATTAGTTCTATTGTATCGGTTAGAACTAACAGGGGCAACACCTGTCACGTCTTTTTCTGTTGCGAGAGTAAGGGAGTGGCTTGCCGCGTGGGGTGTCTGCCGGGTCCTGGTCTGGCGTGGGCCAACGCTCTGAGGGCCGCAGGCCCGGAGCCAGCCCCCCACCGCCGTCAGCGTGGGGGAGCCGTCCCCGTCCCCTGCGCGAAGCCCCACCCCTTCTTCAAGGCCGCTTGCCAGTCCCGCGGCCGCAGGAGGTCGTCGAGGACCCCGGCCCCAGCAGGTGCCTGCCGGCGGCCGGAGACCACCGGCCGCGCGTCAGCCGTGACCACTCGGGCCGTACCCTGGGTGGACACGCCGCCGGCGGTTCGGCTGCACCGTTTCGCATCGCTCTGGTCGTCGACGGGCCGCGGTGCTTGCGTACCGCAGTCCCGTCGACGACTCGTTGGCTCAGCCGTGCACGCGGTTCTTCACGTCCTGAATCACGCGCGACCACGGCTTGTCGATGCCGAAGAGGGCCAGGCCGCACGCACCCATGACGCCGAGGGCTTCGGACGAGGCCTCCGGGCGCAGCAGGATGGTCACCGGGAGCCCCACCAGCATGATCGCCCCGACGGCCCGGGGGAGTTGGTCACTCGGCGTCGCCCGCGCGCTTGTGGCCGCCGGGTGGGGCGGGTCTTCGACCGTCTCCTGGGTGTCGTTGGCCGAACTTCCCACGACCGGCAGGGGCGCGGGCTTACGGTGGGGGCGGAGCAGCGGTTCCATGTGGACCGCCCTTCTCCCGGCGAGCCGGGATCTTGTAGGTACTTGCACTTGAGGCGTGCTTGGTCCTGCGTCCTGATCGCCGCTGACGAGCCGGTGGGTTGCCTCCCACCGGCTCGTCGCCGTTCTGCGGGTACCCATGACGCTAGACGATGGGCCCTTGTGTCGGATCGGGAACACGCGATCCGGAGTGATCAGTGCGTGACATCCAGGTGACGCGACGAGACGTCCACAGCACAGCGGCGGCGAGCACGACGATCTGCCGGTGCTCGAAGGTAGTCGCCGCTGCTAAACGCATTGCAGCGCAATGCAAAAAGGGCCAGTTTCATGGCCCCAGCGCAGTGTCCCGCAGCCGGAATCGGCCGCCAGCTCGGCGCGGTACTCGTCCGCGGTTACGGGCGAAGTAGCCCAGTTCGGGGTGGTGCCGCTTGCCTTCCAGCTCGCTGACGACCACCAGCGGCAGCACCACGTCGTGCTCGGCGCTCACGGTATACCCGGCCCGCGACCGTCCTACCGCGCTTGGATCACAGCAACATCTTCCTCATCATCGCCGGCACGTACACGCCGCTGGCGGTGACGAGGCGGCCCGCCAGGCGGGTCCGGCGCGGGCGCCTAGCTGCAGCCGTCACCACTCCAGCGCGTCGTCTTCGTCCCGGTCGGTCTGAGCCGCCCCCAGGTCAGGCGGGCGGCCGGTGGGTCCCCACCGAGCTACTGGCCCGAAGCGTCCTCGGTCAAAGCCGGGGGCGCTTGGTCGTTGGACGTGTACAGCTTTGTCACGTCGGTGGCTTCAAGAGAGGCAGTCCGCAACAGCGCTGTCTTCAGTGCTGCAGCGAGCTCCGCGTCGATCGGAAGTCCGGCGATGTTGAACGCGGCGATGGTCTCGAGGATGTGCTGGCGCTCCTTGGCCGCCACATCGAGCTGCCGTTCCCGCAGGTCGAGCACCTTGGTGTGCAGGTCGACCTCGGAGTGGGCGGCCTCCATCGAGTTCATACGACGGGCGTGCGCATTCGCTTGACCCTGACTGTCCTCGTCGAGGGCGTTGACCTTCTTCTGGTGCCGAAGCTGCTCGGCTCGACCTGCGCGTCCTGTCGGGGTGACGGACTCTCTGACCTCACGGACGGCATCCCCGAGGCCCTCGAAGCCGATGTCGAACGAGCCGGTGTGTTGGATGAACAGGACTTGCATCTGCTCCTGGGGTGACAGGAGTTCGGCTAGAGCGTCGTTGGTCACCTCCATCGGCTCCTCAAGGTGTTCCTGGATCACTTCCGGCAAGCCGCGCATCAGCGCGAGGTTGATCCCCTTGAAGGGGGATGTGCCTTCGGCCGCTGTGCGCAACTTGTTGACCACGACGCCGACGTTGTACCGGTACTCGAGAGCGATCAGAGTCCGGGCGACGGTAGTGGGCCTAGAGTCGCCCTCGAAGTGCAGCGAGGCGCCGGCACGGTCGCTCTGCGATGTTGTGAAGCGGTAGCGGCCCTCTCGGACCATCTCACCCTCGGCCTCGGCCACCTGGTGCACAAGGTCGATGATCTCCCTGTCGTCGCCAGCGATCTGACGAGCGGACTTCGCGACTTCCTCAGGGGCGGCGTGGGCGAGGGCTCTCTTGAGGGCTTCCTCGGCAGCCGTACGACGAGCCGTCTCTTCCGTAGCTCGACGACGAGCGGCCGCCAGGCTGCGTTCGAGGTCGAGTAGGCGGCGGTCTCTGTTCTCGACTCGGAATTGCGCGAACTCTCGGCCGTGCCGCACCTGAGGCGTTCGCTTCTCGGTCGACTTCGGCTCTGCGCGGCGTGGGCCCTCCACAGGGCGTGGGGCCTTCGCGGGGCGTGGGCCCTCCACAGGGCGTGGGCCCTCCACAGGGCGTGGGGCCTTCGCGGGGCGTGGGCCCTCCACAGGGCGTGGGCCCTTCGCGGGGCGTGGGCCCTCCACAGGGCGTGGGGCCTTCGCGGGGCGTGGGCCCTCCACAGGGCGTGGGCCCTTCGCGGGGCGTGGGCCCTCCACAGGGCGTGGGGCCTTCGCGGGGCGTGGGCCCTCCACAG